>DATACE010000001.1:0-6322 GCA_036259215.1 Burkholderiales bacterium
GGGACTTGTAGCCGTCCATCTGGATGTTGCTGTGATGGGCGAACAGATCCTTGCCGCCGTCATCGGGCGTGATGAATCCAAAGCCCTTCGAGTCGTTGAACCACTTCACGGTACCTGTAGACATTTCTATTCCGATCCTTGACTTCAGTGCGAGACGCATCCGGGCCTCGCGCCCGGGCATGATGATCAAGGAAGGGAACGGTACTGCTGATTCACTGCTTGAAATCCTGCGGCTGTCACTGTAACACACTGCGATGACTGCCGGACAAAGAAGTGCCGCCGCGCTGCTCGCGGCGACCGTCATCAACCTGCCGTTCGGCACGCTCTACGCCTTCAGCGTCTTCGTGAAGCCGGTGGAGGCGCTGATCGGCGCGACGCGCGCGGAAATGAGCTTCGTCTTCGGCCTCGCCACCGTGACCCTCACCCTGGGCATGAATTTCGCGCCGCAGCTGTACCGGCGCCTCCCGCCGGCGGTGCTGGCGATCGCCGGCGGCGTGTCGAGCGGGGCAGGGCTGTGGCTGGCCGCCTCGGCCACGAGCATCGCGCAGTTCGCGCTCGGCTACGGCGTGCTGTTCGGGCCGGGCGCGGGCGTGCTGTTCATCGTGGCGCAGCAGGCGGTGAACCAGACCGTCGCCAGCTCGCGCGGCCTCGCCAACGGCTACGTCGTCAGCCTCTATCCCCTGGGCGCGATGCTCGGGGCGCCGATCCTGGGCGCCTCGATCCTCGCCTTCGGAGTGCGTCCCACGCTTGCCGGCCTGGGCCTCGCCGTGCTCGCCGCCTGCGCCCTCGCGGGCGCGCTGCTGCGCGCCGCCGGAATCCGCATGCTCGACGTGTCCGCGGCTCACGCCGCGGCGGGCCGGCTCGGGCGCACCTTCTACCTGCTGGTGGGCGTGTTTTTCCTCGCCGCGGCAGCCGGCCTCACCGTCCTGAGCCAGGCCGCCGCCATCGTCCAGGCCTACGGCGGCGCCGCCGCCTTCGCCGTGGGCGCGACGACCTTCATCACCGGCGCGGTGGGCGCGGCACGCATCGCCGGCGGCTGGCTGGTCGATCATTTCCAGGCGGCGCGCGTGGGCGTCGGCGCGCACGTGTGCTCGCTTGCCGGCGCGCTCATGCTGAGCGTCATTCCCAGCCCATGGACCGCCATCTTCGCGCTCGCCCTCATCGGCTTGGGCTACGGCATCGTCTCGGGGCTCGTCGCCGGCGCCATCGCCCAGTACTGGCACAGGAACCAGTACGGGCTCGTGGCCAGCCGCCTGTACATCGCCTGGTGCGCGGCAGCCGTCAGCCTGCCGGTGCTCGCGGGCGCGCTGTTCGATCGCACCGGCAGCTACGCGTCCGCGGTGTGGATCGCCGCCGGCATCAACATCGCCGGCGCGCTCCTCGCGCTTAGGCTGCCGAAGCGTACCTGAACGTTTTACTTCTCCAGCAGGAGCTTTTCCAGCGCGGCCGGGTCCATGGGCTTTGCAAACACGCGCTCGCAGCCTGCGCTGAGGGCGCGCTGCTCGACCTCCGCGATGGGTAGCCCGGTAATGGCGATGATGCGGACGTTTTCCATACCGGGCTCGTACTTGAACTGGCGGGCGATCTCGTCGCCCTTGTAATCCGGCAGGCCAATGTCGAGGAGGATGACGTCCGGCCGAAAGCTGCGCGCAACGTCGATCGCGGCGAAGCCGTTGATGGCGAACTGGACTTCGTGGCCCATGGCCTTGAGGAGCATCGCCATGGAATGCACCGAGTCGAGATTGTCCTCGACCACCAGGACTTTGCGCTTGGCCTCAGCGTTGGGCTTGAGGCTGCGGACCGTTGCCATGCATTTCCTCAAGCAGGAATCTTGTTGTATGTCTTTGTACTGAAGCGCGAAAGCATACAGGTGCGGATCGCGCCCCGGTGCGGCGCCCCTGTAGTAATTCCCATCGATCGCGCGTCGATCACCGACGACAGCCATCACCAAACAATCGCTTTCATTCCGCGCGTGACCTATTGCCGGTCGCCGCTGCACGGACGTTTGTCCGCCCGACGACGTTTTAATACAGTTGAGCGTGAGCAGCGACCGCGAGTCGACCGTACTGTTTGCCGACGTTACGGGCAGCACCCGGCTTTACGAGGAGGCCGGCGACCGCGAGGCGCTGGCGGCGATCGACACCTGCCTCGATCGCCTGCGCCGGGCGGCCGAAGCGAGCGACGGGCGCGTCATCAAGACCTCCGGCGACGAAGTCATGGCGCTGTTCGCCACGCCGGACCGGGCCGCGGATGCGGCGGCCCGCATGCACCTCGCCGTGGCCACGCTCCCGCCGTTGCATGGCCATAAGCTGGGCATCCGCATCGGCTTTCACGCGGGCCCGGTGATACAGCGCGACAACGACGTCTTCGGCGACACCGTCAACCTGGCCTCGCGCCTGGTCGAGCTGGCCACCCGCGGCCAGGTGCTGACCTCGGCGGAAACGGTCGAGTTGCTCACCCCGGCGCTGCGCAGCTCGACGCGGCGGCTCTACGACATCACCGTGCGCGGCAAGGCGGAGGAGATCGCCCTGTGCGAATTCCTGTGGCAGAAAAGCGCGGACATCACTGATTTTCCGGTCACGCACGCGGCCAGGAAGCCGGCAAGCCTGACGCTGCGCCTTCTTTACCAGGGAAAGCAGATCGTGCGCCGCCGCCTGCAGGAATCGGTCACCCTGGGGCGGGACTCCGCCAGCACGGTGGTCGTGACCGAACCGACGGCCTCCCGGCAGCACTGCCTGATCGAACGGCGCCAGGACAAGTACGTGGTCCGCGACTACAGCTCGAACGGCACGTTCATCACGGTGGAAGGCGAGCGGGGCGAGACCATACTGCGCCGCGAAGAGGCCACGCTGCGCGGCCACGGCTGGATCGCCTTCGGCAAAAGCACGGCGGATGGCGCGGATGCGCTGGAGTACTGGTGCGAGGAGGCAAGCGGGGGTTTGTGATTAAATCGGCAGCGCATGCCCACGAACCTCCCGGCGCCGGACGCCCAGGACATCCTCGGGCTACTTCTCGAGCAAGGCGAGGACTATGCGTTGTTCTTCATGGCGCCGGACCGCACGGTGACGCACTGGTTTCGGGGCGCCGAGCACGTGTTCGGCTACGAGCCGCGTGAAATGCTGGGCAGGCCGGCGACGCAGCTGTTCAACGCGGACGATATCGAGCGCGGCGCCGAAAGGCATGAATTCGAAGTCGCCATTTCGGCGGGGCGGGCGGAAGACGATCGCTGGCACGTACGCAAGGACGGCACCCAGTTTTGGGGCAGCGGGGCGCTGTTCGCGCTACGCGACAAAGCGGGCAGTGTCACCGCATTTGCCAAGATGGTGCGCAATCGCACCGATGTGAAGACGCAGACGGAAGCGCTCGAGAACCAGGTGAAGGCGCTGGCGAAAGCGCATGAGCAGAAGAACCTCTTCCTGGGGATGCTGGCGCACGAGTTGCGCAATCCGCTGGGCGCGCTCGCCAATGCCGTCGAGCTGATCCGGCAAAGCGGCCTGGCCGACCCCATGGGTTTTTCCGCGCTCCAGGTCATCGATCGCCAGGCCGCCGCGCTGCGCCGGCTTACCGACGATCTGATGGATATCACCCGGATCGGTGCAGGCAAGATCGACCTGCAGCTGCAGGTCATCGATCTGAAGGATGTGGTTCATGCCGCCGCGGTAACCGCGCGGCCGCCCGCCCGGGCGCGCCACCAGGAGCTCCAAGAAATCCTCATCGAAGGCCCGGTGCCCGTGAACGCGGATGCCTTGAGGCTGCAGCAGGTTTTCTCCAACCTCCTCGACAATGCCATCAAGTACACGCCCGAGAAGGGCAAGATCGTCTTCAACCTGACTACGGAAGGCGGCGACGCGATCGTGCGGGTCGAGGACACCGGCATCGGCATGAGCGCCGACATTCTGCCCAAGGTGTTCGAGCTGTTCACCCAGGAAGACTCTTCGCGCAAGAATGCGCAGGGTGGAGTCGGCCTCGGCCTGTCGCTGGTCCGTCAGCTCGTGCAATTGCATGGCGGCACGGTGCAGGCGCGCAGCGATGGCCGCGGCAAGGGCAGCGTTTTTACGGTTCGGCTGCCGCTTTACGGAGTGCCCCAGGCTTAGCTGCCCTCAGTGGATGCCCATCGCGATCAGGAAGCGCGACACCATGTTGTAGCCCGCAATGGTGGCGGTGAGCTCCACCAGCGCCTTGTCATCGAAGTGCTTCCTGAGCTCGTCGACCAGCGCATCCGCCACCTGCAGCTCGCGGGTCATGGCGTCGGTGTATTGAACGACGAGGCGTTCGACGCCTTCCAGGATCTGGGTATTGTTTCTCAACCCCTCGACAGCTTCGCGCGTCATGCCGGCCTGCAGCGCGTGCGGCACGTGCGCTTCGAACTCGTAGCTAGCGCCGTTCAGCACGGCGATGCGCAGGATCACGAGCTCGCGCAGGCGCGCCGGGACCGAAGTCTGCTGGCGGATGACGGTGAAAAGGTGCTCCCAGCCGGCGGCGAGCTGCGGGCTGTTGAGCAGCACCTGGTAGAGCGGCGAGAGGCGGCCGCGGGCGCCGCGGATGCGCGCCTCAAGCTCGGCGAGCTCGGGGCGCGAGCCGGGTGCAACCGGCGCGACGCGCGGGCTAGTTCTTGAAGCCGATGGCACGGACGACCTTGCTCCACTTCTCCTGCTCGGCGGCGAGGAAGCTCGCGTAGTCCTGCGGCGTCCCCGGTGAGGGAACGCCGCTCACCTTCGCGTATTGCTCCTTGATCGCCGCGCTGTTGAGCGCCGCGACCGCCGCCGCGTGGATGCGTTTTTGTACCTCCGCCGGCGTGGCGGCCGGGGCCACCAGGCCGTACCAGTTGTCGGAGGTGACGTTGGGATAGCCGGCTTCGGCGGTGGTGGGCACCTCGGGCAGGGTCGACGCCCGCGTGGCGCTGGTGACGGCGAGCGCCTTCAGGCGCCCGGCACGGATGTGGCCGAGCAGGACCGGCACGTCGAAGATGCCCATCTGCACCTGGCCGCCCACCAGGTCCGTCACCGCAGGCGCGGCGCCCTTGTAGGCGACGTGCACCATGCTGACGCCGGCCTCGGCCTTGAGCAGCTCCCCCGCCAGGTGGGTGATGCTGCCGCCGCCGGCCGAGCCGAAATTGATTTTGCCGGGATTCGCCTTGGCATAGGAAATGAACTCCGCCACGTTGCTCACCGGCAGCGACGGGTGCACCGCGAGCACTTCGGGCACGCGCACCACCACCGTGATGAGCGCGAGGTCCTTCTTCACGTCGTACGGCATCTGCGCGAGGGAGTACGGCGCGATGGCGACGGTGGAGGCGCTGTTCAGCGCGAGCAGGTAGCCGTCGGGCGCCGCCTTGGCCACGCGGTCCACGCCGAGCACGCCGCCGACGCCGCCGATGTTCTCCACCACCACCGGCTGGCCCAGCTCGTTCGACATGCCCTGCGCCAGGCCGCGGCCGAAGATGTCGGCCGGGCCGCCGGCCGGGAACGGCACGACGATGCGCACCGGCTTGGACGGATAGGCCTGCGCCAGCGCGAGCGCGGGCAGGAGCAGCAGGGCGGCAAGAAGCTTCTTCATGGGATTTCCTCCTGGGGAACTGGATTCTAGTCGCAGCGCACGGTCATGCCGCCGTCGACCACGATCTCGGTGCCGGTGATGAAGCGCGCCTCGTCGGAGGCGAGGAACAGCGCCGCGTTGGCGGTGTCGCGCCCGTCGCCGGCGAAGCCGAGCGGGATGCGGCTCAAGCGCGCCTTCAGCAGCGCCTCGACATCGCCGCCGGCGCGCTGCCGGGCGAGGCGAAACTCCACCAGCGGCGTATGCAGCTGGCCCGGCACCACGGTGTTCACGCGGATGCCCTTGCTTGCGTACTGCATCGCCACCACGCGCGAGAGCTGGATGATGCCTGCCTTGGTGGCCGCGTAGGCGACGTGCGCCGAGCCGCTCCAGCGGATGCCGGAGGTGGAGGCGAGGTTGACGATGGCGCCGCCCTCCTGGCGCTCCATTACCGGCAGCACGTGCTTGCAGCCCAGGAACACGCTTTTCAGGTTGAGGTCGACCTGCGCATCCCAGACCGCCTCGCTCATCTCCACCGGGCCGCCCGGGGCCGAGCCGCCGACGTTGTTCACCAGGATGTCGACGCGCCCGAAGCGCTCCACGCAGGCGCCCACCATGGCGGCGACGGCCTTGCCGTCGGTCACGTCGCAGATATGGGAATGGATTGACTTGTTCTTGTGTCGCGTCTCGCCAAGGCGCGCCTCATCGATATCGACGGCGAAAACCTGAGCGCCTTCCTCGGCGAAACGCACCGCGATGGCGCGGCCGTTGCCCCAGCCCGGCCCCACCG
>DATACE010000002.1:0-2518 GCA_036259215.1 Burkholderiales bacterium
GGTCAGAGCCCGAATTCCAATTCGGGCTCCGACCCCGATTTCCGCATCTCGCGAGCTTCACCATTCGCGGTAAGGCCGGCCGTTGATGCCGACCAGCGGCGAGAGCGAATACACGTCGAACACGTCGTCGCCTTCCTTCGGGTCGTCGGGCGGGCTGGCGTAGGCGCGCTTGCCCCAGCTATCGGCCGGCCCGATCTCCGGATCGCTCGCGAACGGGTCGCGCGGCAGGCGGCGCAGGATGTAGATCTTTTCCTTCTTGGGGCTTTTCTGGTCCTCGACGCCTTCCACCAGGTCTTCCAGGCGCCGCGGGTAGCCGGACTCGCCGACCTTCTTCTGGATGCGGCCCTCGTCGGAAGCCTGCTTGTAGGCATCGATGCCTTCGCGGATCTCGCGCAGGGCGCGGCGCAGGTCCTGCTCCTTCGCGCGCTGCACCACGAGCTCGTTCAGCGGCAGCGCCACGGAAGCGAGGATGGCCACGATCGCCACCGTGATGACCAGCTCGATGAGCGTGAAGCCGCGCTGGATCATTGCGCCGATGGCTTCACCCCGCCGAAAGGCACGATGAGCGGCAGCCCGGGGGTGGCCGGGGCGCTGGTGGCGGGCGGCGGGGCCGCCTGCTCCTCCGACTGCGGCGGCACCGACGGCGGGATCGCCGGGATGCTGAGCGGCGCGGCGCCCAGGCGCGGCGTGCCGGTGGACGCCTCGGTGCCGGCGGCGAACTCCACCGACCCGGCGTCCGGGCGCGCCAGCGTGCGCACCAGGCGCGGCGTGATGAGCAGCACAATCTCGCTGCGGTTCTTGTTGTCGGTGGTGTGCTTGAACAGGCGCCCCAGCGCCGGCAGGTCGCCCAGGCCGGGCACCTTGTCGGCGATGTGGCGGTCGTCGTCGCTGATGAGGCCGGCGAGCACCTGCGTCTCGCCGTCGCGCAGGCGCAGGTTGGTGGCGGCGGTGCGCGTGCCGATCTGGTAGACCAGGCTGGTGGAGCCCGGCGGGCGCAGCTCGCGCACGATGTTGCTCACCTCGAGCCCGACCTTGATGCCCACCTCGTCGTCGAGCGAGATGAGCGGCTCCACCTCCAGCTTGAGGCCCACGTCGAGGTAGGTCACCGACTCGGAGACGAAGCCGCCGGTGGCCGCGGCGGTGGTGGTGATCACCGGCACGCGGTCGCCGATGTGGATGCGCGCCTTGTCCTTGTTTTTCACGCGGATGCGCGGGTTGGCGAGCACGCTGGTGGCGCCGTCCTGCTGGCGCAGGCTGAAAAGGAACAGCGGATTGGTGAAATTGAGCTGCACGATGTCGGAGCTGCGGTTGAGCCACTCGCGCAGCGTGAGCTGACCCGCCTCGCCGGCGCCGCCCACCAGGCTCACCGCGAGCGAGTCGGGGTAGCGGATGCCGAGCTCGAGCAGGCGGGTGCGGCTCACCTCCAGCACCTCGACCTCCAGCATCACCTCGGGCTCGGCGAGATCCTGCGCCGCGATCAGGCGCTCGGCCAGGCGGATGGCGCTGGGCGTGTCCTTGATCACCAGCAGGTTGATTTTCTCGTCGATGAAGATGTCGCGCGTCTTCACCAGCGTGCGGATCATGTTGGCCGTCTGCTTGACGTCGGCGTTGGCGAGGTAGAAGCCCTTCACCACCAGCTCCTGGTACTCGCGCTGCTTCTGCGGCGTGTTCGGGTAGACGAACACCGTGGTCTCGTTCACCACCTTCTGCTCGAGCGAGTTGGTGAGCAGGATGAGGCGGATCGCCTCCTCGACGGTGGCGTTGCGCAGCGAAATGCTGGTGCGCTGGTCGGTGCGCACGTCGCGGTCGAACACGAAGGTGACGCCGGTGGCCTTCTGCAGCACCTCGAATACGTTGCGCACCGTCACGTCGCGCAGGTCGAGCGACACCGGCTGGGTGGTGGAGGGCCGCAGCTCGGCCGACACGAGCACCGGCTTCACCAGCTTGTCGTCGATGGTGCGCTGCAGGCGGCGCGCGTCGCGCTGCTGGGCGTTCTCGGTGAGCACCGGGCGCAGCAGGTCCTGCGCCTCCCGGTACTTGCCGGCGCGCACCAGCTCCTCCGCCGCGGTTACCGTGGCGCGGTGGCGGCGGTCGGTCTGCACCTGGGCGAGCCCCGCGCCGGCGCGCGCGTTGCCCGGGTCGTGCGCCTGGATGCGCCGGTAGAGCGCCTCGGCCGGCTCGAAGTGGCCGGACTGGCGCAGCATCTCTGCTTGCCCGAGCCACTGCGCGGAAAGCAGCTCGCGCAGCCGGAAGTATTCGCTGCGCAAGCGCAGGTCGTCCGGATCCGCCTTCGCCGCCTGCTGCAGCAGCGCCAGCGCTTCCTCGCCGCGGCCGTCCTGGTAGTGCCGGCGCGCCTCGTCGATGGTCGTGGGGCGTGAAGCGCACGCGCCGAGCGCGAGCACGAGGAGCATCAGGACCAGCGTTTTCATCGGTCGTCTCCGGCGGGCCGCAGGTGCACGGTGACGCGCACCTGGGCTTCGAGCTGCGTTTCGGCGGCGCGCTTTCGTTCGAAGCGCAG
>DATACE010000003.1:0-3245 GCA_036259215.1 Burkholderiales bacterium
GGCCTTGACATCTCCGAGAAGCGCCACCCCCAAGACGGGCGCTTCAACGTCAAGGTGCGCGAGCAGCCGGTCGACGTGCGCCTGTCCACCATGCCGGTCCAGTATGGCGAATCGGTGGTGATGCGCCTGCTGCAGACGGTATTCGAGGATGCGATCCAGGCCAACGCTTCCGACGTGCACGTCGAGCCGCAGGAGCGCAACGTGCACATCCGCTTCCGCATGGACGGGGTGCTGCAGAAGCAGGCCGAGGCCGACACCAAGATCGGGCCGGCGATCGTGCTGCGCCTGAAGCTGATGGCGGGCCTGGACATCTCGGAAAAGCGCCACCCGCAGGACGGGCGCTTCAACGTCAAGGTGCGCGACCAGCCGGTCGACGTGCGCCTGTCGACCATGCCGGTGCAATACGGCGAGTCGGTGGTGATGCGGCTGCTGTCGCGCCGCGCCGGGCTGCTGTCGCTCGACGGCATCGGCATGCCGCCCGAGATGCTGGCGCGCTTTCGCGAGGTGCTGAAGCGCTCCAACGGCATGGCGCTGGTCACCGGCCCGACCGGCAGCGGCAAGACCACCACGCTGTATGCCGCGCTCGCCGAGGTGAACTCGGTCGAGAAGAAGATCATCACGGTCGAGGATCCGGTGGAATACCGCCTGCCCGGCGTGAACCAGGTGCAGGTGAACGAGAAGATCGACCTGTCCTTCTCCACCGTGCTGCGCTCGGCGCTGCGCCAGGACCCGGACATCATCCTGGTGGGCGAGATGCGCGACGAGGAAACCGCCAACATCGGGCTGCGCGCCGCGCTCACCGGCCACCTGGTGCTCTCCACCCTGCACACCAAGGACGCGCTCACCACGCCGATCCGCCTGATCGACATGGGGGCGCCGTACTACATGGTCGGCACCTCGGTGCACGCGGTGATCGCGCAGCGCCTGGTGCGCCTGAATTGCGAGAGCTGCGCCGGGCCCTACGAGCCCGACGCGAAGGAGGCGAGCTGGCTGTCGGTCGAGTTCGGCATCACCGCGCGCGGGCAGCGCTTCAAGCGCGGGCGCGGCTGCTCGCATTGCAACAGCACCGGCCTGCTCGGTCGCACCGGCATCTACGAGATGCTGGAGATGACCGCCGAGATGGTGGCGGCGCTCAACCGCAACCAGACCAACGAGTTCGTGGCGCTCGCGCAGCAGGCGATCGCCGGCCAGTCGCTGAAGCACCGCGCGCTGGAGCTGGCGCTGGCGGGCCGCTCGCCGGTCTCGGAAGTGCTGCGCGTCACGAGCGAGCTCGGCGATTAAATGCCTTCTTTCGCCTACACCGGGCGCAACGGCCGCGGCGAGCTGGTCAAGGGGCGGCTCGAGGGCAACGACAGCGGCGCGATCGCCGACCAGCTGCTGAGCACCGGCATCACGCCGGTCGACATCCGCGCGGCGGCCGGCCACGCGCCGGCGGCCAAGGCGCTGGGCAGCTACTTCCAGCCGGCGGTGTCGCTGGTCGACCTGATGCTTTTCTCGCGCCAGATGTACACGCTGCTCAAGGCGGGCGTGCCGATCATGCGCGCGCTCGCCGGCCTCGAGGAGTCGATGGTCAACCCGACCTTCAAGGCGATCGTGGTGAGCCTGCGCTCGAGCCTGGACAGCGGCCGCGAGCTGTCGGCCGCCATGCGCCGCCACCCCGACGTGTTCTCGAGCTTCTACATCAGCCTGGTGCGCGTGGGCGAGAGCACCGGCCTCTTGCAAGACGTTTTCCTGCGCCTCTACGAGCACCTCGAGTTCGAAAAGGAGATCCGCGAGCGCATCAAGGCGGCGCTGCGCTATCCGCTTTTTGTGGTGGGCGCGATGGCGGTGGCGCTGGTGGTGATCAACACGGTGGTGATCCCGGCCTTCGCCAAGCTGTTCCAGGGCTTCAACGCGCCACTGCCCCTCATGACGCGCGTGCTGATCGGCGCCTCGGATTTCACGCTGCAGTACTGGCCGCTGCTGCTCGCGCTGGCGGTGGGCGCGGCGTTCGGCTTTCGCGTGTGGAAGCGCACGCCGGCGGGAAAGTACGCCTGGGACCGGTTCAAGCTGCGCGTGCCGGTGGCCGGCAAGATCATCAACAAGGCGACACTCGCGCGCTTTGCGCGCAGCCTGTCGCTGTCGCTGCGCAGCGGCGTGCCGGTGGTGCAGGGCCTCACCGCAGTGGCCGGCGTGGTGGACAACGACTACCTCGCCGGGCGCATCGAGAAGATGCGCGAGGACGTGGAGCGCGGCGAGAGCGTGCTGCGCGCCTCTTCGCACGCCGGGATTTTCACCCCGGTGGTGCTGCAGATGATCGCGGTGGGCGACGAGACCGGCGAGCTCGACGACCTGATGCTGGAAGTCGCGCAGCTCTATGAGCGCGAGGTGGACTACGAGATCAAGACCCTGGCGGCGCAGATCGAGCCGGTCCTGATCGTGTTCCTCGGCGTCATCGTCCTCATACTCGCGCTGGGCGTGTTCCTGCCCATCTGGGATCTTTCCCGGGTCGCGCTGCGCCGGTGAAAGCGCGCGGCTTCACCCTCATCGAGCTGGTGGTGTCGGTGTGCGTGGTGGCGCTGCTATTCGGCGTCGCGCTCGACCGGCTGCTGCGCTACCAGGAGCTGGGCGAGCGCGTCGCCATGGAGCAGAACCTCGCCGCCATCAACGTGGCGCTCAACATGAAGTTCGCCGCGCTGGTGGTGGCCGGGCGCGGAGCGGCGCTGGAAAAGGAAGTCGGCGCGAATCCCGTGGAGCTCCTCGCCCGGCCGCCGGAAAACTACCTCGGCGCGCTGTACGACCCGCCGGCGGACAGCCTGCCGCGGCGCAGCTGGTACTTCGACCGCGCCTCGGGCGACCTGGTGTACGTCCCCAGCCGCGCGCGTTTCCTGACGGCGCCCCCAGACGCCGCGCAGGGGCTGCGCTTTCACATCGTCCTGACCGAGCTTTCGGCGCGCAGCAAGGAGGAGGGGCTGCGGGAGCTGCGCCAGGCCACCATCCGCCCCCGCAGCCCCTACGCCTGGGAATTTGAATAATCCTGACTTGCAGCTGGGGGGATAAATGGTAGTATGCGCATGCGAAACCTGAGGTTTAGGCGCTAACAGGGGGAATATAATGAGAAAAGTGTCCGGTTTCACGATCATCGAGCTGGTGGTGGTGATCACCATCCTTGGCATCCTGGCCGCGGTCGCGCTGCCCAGGTTCTTCGATATCCAGGACGATGCCCGCCGGGCCTCGGCCGCCGGCGTCGCCGGCGCCGTCGCTTC
>DATACE010000004.1:0-12550 GCA_036259215.1 Burkholderiales bacterium
CCCTCACAGGCCTGGCCAAGCTCGCCATGCGCGGCAAGACCGAGCTTGCGCCGCCGCTCGCCGCCTGGCTGGGTCGGCGCGCGCAGCGCGCCGCCGAGCGCGCCGGGCGCGGCCTGCGCTCGGAGCTGAAGGCGCGCGACCAGGCGCTCGACGACCTGCTCGCGTTCTCCGGTCAGCGGAACTGAACCCGGCAGCGAACGCCCGCCGGGATGTGGCTTTTCTTGTTCGGCAGCAGCATGCGCACGCCTAGCGTGCCGCTCGCCGCGTCGATCACCGGGTCGACGATCGCCACCGTGGTTTCGTAGCGCCCGCCGATCGGGGCCTCGGGCATGACGATCACCGGCTGACCGCGGCGCACCTTGCCGTACATGCCGGCCGGCAGGATCGCCTCGACGTGCAGCGGGTCGATTTCGGCGAGGCGCATGATCGGGTCCTTGAAGCTGATGGCGCCGAACTCGCCTGGCTTGCGCATCACTTCCACCACCACGCCGGTGACCGGGCTGCGGATGGTGCGCATCGCCAGCACCTCCCTGGCGCGCTGCGCCTCGAGCTCGGCGAGCCGCTGGTTCTCGCGCGCGCGCAGCAGCTCCTCGGAGGCGAGCCGGAACTCCGCCTCGGCCTCGTCGCGCGCGTTGGCGGAAATGAAGTTCTGCTTGAACAGCTCTTCGGCGCGCTTGAGCTTCTTGCCGTTGATTTCGAGGCGCGCTTCGGACAGCTTTATGTCGCCCTGGTTGTTCGCGCGGCTCTCGGCCAGAGCGAGCGCCGCGCGCTCGGGACCCGACTCGAGGGTGACGATTACCTGGCCCTTTTTCACGACGTCCCCTCGCCGCACCCGTACCGACTCGATGATCGCCTCCACCGAGCTGCGGATCTCCACGCTTTGTCGCGCTTCGATCATGCAGTCGTAATCGTCCGCCACTGCGGTTCCCGCAAGCAGGGATGCGAAGAAAGTGGCGAAAAAAGCGAAGCGCTTCATTTGGTTGCTCCCCATGCCATGATAGCCGATGGAGGCCGACTAAATGGCCTCGGGCTGCGTTTCAGTCTTCGGCCGCGCCGGTGCCTTGGGGCTTCGGGATCGGGGGCGCAGCGCCTCGATAAGCAGCTTGACGGAGCGCGCTTGCGTGCCCTTGCGGTTGTCTAGCACCACGTAGTAAGTCCCGGCGACGGGCAGCGTCACCTTGAAGGACAGCCGCCGATCCAGGGCTCCCGCGAACGCCGGGCGCACCGGTTTGGGAAAGCGTGCAAGCTCGCTTTCGTGTACCAGGAGGATGTTGATGTGCCCGGATGTTTCAACGCGCACGCCAAGCGATGCGCCCCGGACCAACCCGCGCAAGCGGATCGTTTTCCAGGTGCCGGGCGCAACCTCGGCTTGCATCGAGACCCGGGCGGCCAACGCATCTGGTGCGCCTGCTAGGCAGAATAGTACGAGCAACGCGAGAGGCAGCGCCCCGGCGCGCCTCACGAACCACCCTCGCCCGGCGGCTCGACCGCTGGCGAGGCGTTCTTCAACCCGGCGGTCAGGATGAACTTCATCGCGTCCTCGCGCGACATGTTGACCGGCGTCACCGAGCTTCTGGGCACCAGCACCGTGTAGCCGCCGAGCTGGTAGCTCATCGGCAGGTACACCGCCACCTCGTCGGGCTGCGCGGTGCCCGGCGGCGCGTCCGAGAAATCGTCGCGGGTGAGGAAGCCCAGCACTCGCATCTTGCCCGGCAGGCTGATCGACACCACCTGCATCGCCTCTTCCTTGTGGTCGGCGAACATGCCGAGAAGATCGCGCATCGCGCTGTAGACCGAGCGCACCAGCGGGATGCCGAGCATCAGCCATTCCAGCCAGGCGAACAGGCGCCTGAAAACGTAGCCGTGCATCAGCACCCCGACGGCGAACACCACCAGCACGGCGACGACCAGCCCCATGCCTGTGCGATACCACTCGTCGGGAAGGAGGAGGATCACCTGCTTGCCGAAAAAACGCTCCATCACGGTGAGCATCCAGACCGTGAAGTAGAGGGTCACCACGATCGGCAGCACCGTAAGCAGGCCCGTCAGGAAAATCTTGCCGACGGTCCTCCAGGCGGAAGGCGGACGTCGCGGACGCAGGACTTGTCTGGGCACGGAAGGATCGTATCAAGATCGCCTGCTATAGTCGCGGCGGGAGGCGGGTTCCATCCATACTTTCCTGTTCGAGGAAGCGAGTTGGCGCGCCGAAGGCGTGTACAGCGACGCGGCCGGCACGCGCATCGTGGTGTCGGGCGAGAACGCGGTGCGCCACGAGGCGGGCCGATGGCTGTTCGAGGCGGTGCTGCGCCTGCGCGGCGACCCCACGCGCGTGCAGCACAACCGCTACGAGATCGAGCCGTTCTCGCCGGGCGCGCGCTCCACGCACTGGACCTCCAGCAATCCGGCGGTAGGCGGGCTGCGCGGGCGCTTCGTGCTCGCCGGCGATGCCATCCTGTCCTTCTACGCCAGTCCCACCGGACGCTACCGCGGCTTCGAATCCCTGCAGCAGCGCGAAAAGGCGCGCTACACCGTGCGCGGCACGCTGCTCGAGGAGGACAAGGTGCTGTCCACCTGGGCGCTCGAACTCACGCGCATCTAGATCGGGGTCAGAGCCCGATCTCTCAGTCGAAGTCGAAGATTTCCCCGAGGAAGCCGCCGCGCTTGCGCTTGTGGCCGCGGCGGTAGGAGTCATCGTCCCGGTATTCGCGGGAACGATGCTCAGCGGCAGGGTGCTGAGGCGAGGGCGCGGCCTGCGGGGCTGCGGCACGGTCAATCAGCTTGTCGAGCTCACCGCGGTCCAGCCACACGCCGCGGCATTTGGGGCAATAGTCGATCTCGATGCCCTGCCGCTCGCTCATCAGGAGGTCGGGTTCACTGCAGACGGGACATTTCATCCCGCTTGGAGCGGCCTACTCGACGTCGAGTTCCCGCACGCCCTTGCGCGTGCGGCAGTCCTCGACGGCGGCGCGGATCTGCTCGTAGATCTGCTCGCCGTTGCGGATCGCGCGCAGGCGCAGGTTGGGATGCGTGCGGTCGGAGGTCTGCAGCAGGATATTGCCCAGCCCGAAGATGCGCAGGAAGAACGGCTGCTCGAGCTGGTAGTCGCGCACACGATACAGCTCGACTTCGTCCAGGTGCTTGTTCAGCACGCCGCGGCGTAGCTTCAGCCGCTCGCTGGTGAGCTCATATACGGTGTTGCGGATCACCAGCCACTGCCACAGCAGGATGAAAAGCGGAATCACCAGCCAGAACAGCAGCAGCCACAGCACGGTCCAGGGCAGGTTGACCAGATGCGACGGCGTGCCGCGCCACAGGAGCTTTTCTTCGGCCATCGGCTCAGTCGGCGCGGATGTTCGCCGCCCGCGCGGTGCGCACGAACAGCACCACGTCGTCGCGGATGAGCCGGTCGAATGCATCCGGCGTGGTGGGCTTCGCTTCAATGCCGAGCGCGCCCCAGCGCTGCTTGATCTCAGGATCGGAGAGAATGCGCGCGACTTCGCGGTTGAGCTTCGCCACGATGGGCCGCGGCACGCCCGAGGCCGTGAGCAGGCCGAACCACAGCACCGTCTGGTAGCCCGGCACGCCAGCCTCCGCGACGCTCGGCACACTGGGGAGCAGCGGGTCGCGCTCGAGCGAGGACACGCCCAGGCCGAGCAGCCGGCCATCGCGCACCGGTCCGACCGCGTTGGCGATCGGCGACATGAAAAACTGCACGCGTCCTGCCATCGTCTCGCCGAGCGCCTCGGGAATTCCCTTGAACGGCACGTGCACCACGTCGATACCCGCCATCGAGCGGAATATTTCCCCGGCGAAGTGCGTGCCGCTGCCGACGCCCGCCGACGAGAAATTGAGCTGGCCGGGCCGCGCCTTGGCCGTGGCCAGCAGATCACCAACACTCTTGATGTTGAGGCTGGGGGAGACCACCAGCACGTACTTGGAGCTGCCGGTGAGCGTAATGCCCGAGAGGTCGCCCAGCGCGTTGTAGGAAAGCTTCGGATAGATCGCCGCGGCGATGGCGTGCGCCGAGCTTACCGACAGGAGCGTGTAGCCGTCGGGCGCCGCGCGCGCCACCATGCCGGCGGCGAGCGTGCCGCCGGCGCCCGGGCGGTTCTCGACCAGCACCTGCTGCTTCCACACCTCGCCCAGCTTCTGCGCGATCTGGCGCGCCGTGAGATCCGGCCCGCCGCCGGGCGTGAAGCCGACCAGGATGCGGATCGGCTTGGACGGGTAATCCGCCGCGGGGTCGGCCTGCGCGTGCGCTTGGCCCGCGGCAAGCAGCAGGAGGAGCGCAAGCGCCCGGCTCACAGTTCGCGCCTCAGCAGGCGGTCGAGCGAGTAGGGTCCGCCGCCGCGCAGCGCGATCGCCAGCATGATGAGGCCCCACATGAGCGGGTACTCGTAGCCGCGCTGCGTCCAGCCGAACACCGGCAGGTGGTGGTACACGATTACCGCCATCTCGATGGTGATGGCCGCAGCGAAGAAGCGTGTGAAAAGGCCCAGCGCCACGCAAAGGCCGCCCAGCGTCTCGAGCGCGATGAGGATGACGGCGAGCGGCTCGGAAGGCTCGATGCCGCGCTTGGCGAGCGCGTTGGCGGCCGTCGGCCCGATGCCGGCCATGAGCTTCGGCCAGCCGTGCGCGATCAAAAGCAGCCCGGCGGTTAGGCGCACCAGCAGCCAGGAGATCGGCTCGGCCCAGCTGTAGAACCCCCTCAATCCCGGAATCAGCAGTCTTGTTTGCGTGTCCTGCATTGTTTTCTCCTCCCTTGGGTGTTCGACGCTACGTTACCTCAAATGGAAAATCTCCTCAGGCCGGCCTGGACAAGGCAATGGGGCGGGCCGTCTCGAACGCGCGGGCGGCGCGCAGCACCAGGGCGTCGGCGAAGCGCGGCCCGACGATGTGCAGGCCCACCGGCAGGCCCGCCTGGGTGAAGCCGCAGGGAATCGACGCGGCCGGCTGGCCGGTCAGGTTGAAGGGGTAGGTGAACGGCGTCCAGTCGGTCCAGCGCTTGTTGCCCTCCGGGTACTCCCGGCCGACGTCGAAAGCAGGTACCGCCAGCGTCGGCGTCACCAGGAGGTCATAGTCATGGTGGAAAAGGTTCATGTGCATGCCGAGCGCGCCGCGTTTCATTTGCGCCTCGAGGATCTCGGCGGCGGTGACCTTCTCGCCTTGCGCGCCGACCTCGAGCAGGCCCGGATCGACGAGCTCTTTGCGCTGCACGGTTCTCAACAGCGCCGCGGCGCCCGAGAACCAGTGGACCCTGAAAATCGCCTCGGGATTTTCGAAGCCCGGATGTTTTTCTTCTATCTTCGCTCCCAGGTCGGCGAAGACTTTTACGGCTTCGCGAACGAGCGCTTCGACTTCCTTGTCGACCTTGGCATAGCCGAGGTTAGCCGAGTACGCAATGCGCAGGTCCTGCACGCCGGCGTCGAGGCCGGCGCGGTAGTCGCGCGGCTCGTAGGGCAGCGCATGCCAGTCGCGCGCGTCGGGCTGCGCGAGCACGGTCAGGAGCAGCGCCGCGTCCGCCACGTCGCGGGTGATGGGGCCGACGTGCGCGACGGTGCCGAAGGGGGAGAGCGGCCACGCGGGCACGCGGCCAAAAGAGGGCTTGATGCCGAACAGCCCGGTGAAGCTGCACGGGATGCGGATCGAGCCGCCGCCGTCGGTGCCCACCGCGAGCGGCCCCATGCCGGCGGCAACCGCCGCGGCCGCGCCGCCCGAGGATCCGCCGGGGGTCTTGTCCGGGTTCCACGGATTGCGCGTGATGCCGGTAAGGGGGCTGTCGGTGACGCCTTTCCAGCCGAATTCCGGCGTGGTGGTCTTGCCGATGAGAAGCGCGCCGTGCTCGCGCAGCCGCGCTGTGGCGGGCGCGTCGTCGTTCCAAGGTCCCTTCGGATCGACGGTCTTCGAGCCGCGCAGCGTCGGCCATCCCCGCGTGAGGATGATGTCCTTGATGGACACCGGCACGCCGTCGAGCAGGCCGCGGGGCTGCCCGGCGGCCCAGCGGGCTTCGGCGGCCTTCGCCTCGTCGATGAAGCGCTCGGAGACCAGGTTGAACGCGTTGAAGCGCGGATTGAAAGCCTCGATCCGCCGCATCACCGCCCGCGCTGCCTCAACTGGGGACAGGGTGCGCTTGCGATAGCCCTCGAGTAGTTCCGACGCGGTGCGCTCGTGCAGTTCGGTCATGAAATTCAAAAATCAGCAGACCACGTTTCCTATTTCTCGCGCAGCCGGGCGATTGCCTTGTCGCGCCAAAGCGGCCAGGCGCGCACGTAATCCTGCGGTCCGACGCTCGCCTCGACTTCGGCCTGATCGAAGTAGGTGACCTTGCCGCCCGGGCCGGCGAGCAGCAGCGCCTGCATTTGCATGCGCGCGCTTTGCTCGAGGTAGATGCTGCGCCCGACCGCGCGCGGCAGGTTCTCGCCCACCACTACCGAGCCGTGGCCGCGCATCAGGGCGGCGGGCTTGCCGGCGAGCGTTTGCGCCAGCGCCTTTCCCAGCTCGGGCGTCTTGACGAGCAGGTCGGTTCCCTTTTGCACGTCGCGGATCTCGAAGTTGGGCAGCCCGTCGCCGACGAACGCGGCCATGTGATACAGGGCCTTCATCGGCACGTCGGTCACGCTGAAGGGCACCACCGAGGGCGAGTGGTTATGCACCACGCACTGCACCTCCGGACGCGCGCGATAGATCTCGCCGTGGATGAAGCGCTCGCGCACCGACTCGCGCCCGCCCTCGTCGAGCGGCCGGCTGTCGAGGTCGTATTCGATGAGGTCGGGGCGCGTCACGCGTTCCGGAGCGATCGCGCGGGCGAGGAAATAGCGCTGGGGGTTCTCCGGCGAGCGCAGGCTCACGTGGCCGTAGGCGTCGATGACCCCGTGCTCGGCCAGGATGCGGTAGGCGGCGACCAGGTCCTGGAGCGCGTCGAGCACGCCGGCCATCAGTCGGCCTTGATGCCGGCTGCGTGCACCACGCGCGCCCAGCGCGGCAGCTCGCGCTTCACCAGCGCCTCGAGCTGCTGCGGCGGGCCGCCGGCCGCCGTCATGCCTTGCTTCTCGAGCACCGCGCGCACCGCGGGATCCTTCAGGGTCGAATCCACCTCGAGATTGATTTTCTGCACCACGGCCGACGGCGTGCCGGCCGGCGCGAAGATGCCGTACCAGGTCTCGACTTCCAGGTCGGACAGGCCTTGCTCCTTCATGGTCGGCACATCGGGATAGGCCGGCGAGCGCGCGGCGCTCATGAGCGCGAGGGCGCGCAGCTTGCCGTTCTGCACCTGCGGCCACGCGGTCTGCAGCGCGAAGATGGTGGCCTGCACGTGGCCGCCGACCACGTCCTGCAGCGCGCCGGCCGCGCCTTTGTAGGGGACGTGCACCAGGTCGATGCCGGTCTCGAGCTTGAGCAGCTCCATCGCCAGGTGCTGCGGCCCGCCGTTGCCCGGAGAGGAGTAATGCATCTTCCCGGGCTCGCGCTTCGCCAGGTCGATGAACTCGCGCATGGTGCGAGCGGGCAGCCCCGGATGGATGACCAGCGCGAGCCCGCTGGTGGCGACCAGCGCCACCGGCGCAAAGCTTCTCAACGGGTCGAACGGGAGCTTGCTTCTCAGCGCGGGGGTGGTGCCGAACGAGGTCGCCACCACCAGCAGCGTGTGCCCGTCGGCGGGGCTCTTAGAGACGAATTCCGTGCCGATGATGCCGGTGGCGCCGGGCTTGTTCTCGGTGGGCACCGCCACGTCCCAGCGCTCGCCCAGCTTGGGGCCGAGCAGGCGCGCGATGATGTCGGCGCCGGTGCCCGGGGTGTAAGGCACGACGAGGTGCACCGGGCGGGTGGGGTAGTCCTGCGCCCATGCGGGCTGGGCAAGGCACAAGAGCCCCAGCACGACGCGCAGAAGTCTCCCCATGGCGCAGTCATTATAATCAGGCAAGCCATGAAGAAAGCCGGGCCGTACGAGCAGGCCATCCTGCTGCTCGACGAGCACTCCGAGGACGGGCAGGACAAGAAGCGAAAGCGCGCTCAGGCGCTGCTCGAGGAGGCAGTAGCGCTGTGTCCCGGGCATGCCGGCTCGCATGCCGCCCTGGGCTACGCCTGCGACTTGGACAACGAGCGGCCGCGGGCGCTCGCCTGCCTGCGCGAGGCGCATCGCCTCGATCCCGATGACGAGATCGCCGAGGTATACCTGCTCACTCTGCTCGCAGAGCAGGGACCGGAAAAGGCGGCGCTGCAGGCGGTGCGGGCCGCCGCGCCGCGCCACGGCGTGGATCTCGCCCGGCTGGGGCGCGAGCTGGCGAAGGCGAAATTCCCGCGCGATGCCCGCACGCTCGTCACCAACGGCTTCATCCACGCGCGCAACTTCTTCCGCCACCGCGTCGGCGAGTACGCCGAGCGCATGCGCAATCGCCGCCAGCCCGGCCGCGCCCGCCGGCAAGCGGCGGCCGAGCGCGCGCAGTGCGTGCAACTGCAGCAGGCGCTGGCGGCGGGCTTCGACGCGGCACGGGTGCCCGAGGCGTTGCGCCCGCTCGCGGCCTGGGCGGCACGCTACGGCGTGGGAGATGACGGCTGCCGGCCCTACCTCATGAAGCGCCTGACCAGGAAGCAGAAGGCGGCGCTGATCCGCGCCGTGGACCGGAAAAGTAAGCTCCTGCAGCGCTGGCTCGACAGCTTCGCGCCCGGTAGCATGAGCAACGAGGCCGCGGCATACCTGTATCTTGCCGAGGGCGTGGAAGAGATCCGCACACCTTGAAAGGGCTGGGCATGAAGAACAAGATCGGCATTCTGGTGGTGGCGTCCGGACTGGCGGCGGCCGGCGCGGCGCAAGCCGCGGGCATCGGCGTGCGCGCCGGCACCACGGGCTTAGGTGCGGACGTCGCATGGGGCATCGCCCCCACCCTGAGCGCGCGCGTCGGCTATTCCGCGCTCACCTGGAGCCGCGACGTCGAGACCGACGCCGTGGACTACGACGGCAAGCTGAAGCTCTCGAACCTGAACGGCATGGTGGATTTCCATCCGCTGGGGCCGATTTTCCGCATCACCGGCGGGGTGATCCTGAATAACAACAAGTACGACCTGCGCGCGGCGCGCTCCGCCGGCACGCTGATCGGCACTGTGGAGTCCGGCCGCAGCGCCGCGCCGTACCTGGGCATCGGCTGGGGCACGGTGGCGGGCGCGGGCATCAACTTCTACGCCGACCTGGGCATCATGTTCATGGGCTCGCCCAAGGCCACGCTGCGGGCGAACTGCGCGCCGAGCGCGGGCTGCACGGCGCTGCAGAACGAGGCGGCCGCCGAGGAGCGGCGGCTCGAGGACGAGCTGAAGCGCTTCAAGCACTATCCCGTGCTCAACATCGGATTGACCGTTGGCTTCTGATTCGCCACGGCAGGCTTCTGATTCGCCACGGCAGGCTTCTAATGTCCAGATGCTCGCGCGCTACAACGCGTGGGCCAACGAGGTGATGTTCAAGGCGGTGGCCGCGCTGCCGGCGGGCGAGGCCGAGAAGCCGCGCCCGAGCGTGTTCAAGAACATGGTGCACACGCTCAACCACAACTACGTCATCGACCGCATCTTCCAGGCGCACCTCGAGGGCCGCGCGCACGGGTACAACGCGCGCAACACCGCCGAGCATCCGCCGCTCGCCGAACTTTGGCGCGCGCAGCAGGAGATCGACCGCTGGTACATCCGGTGGAGCGATGTGATCCCTGAATCTTCATTGAATGAACAAATCAAGTTCACGTACATCGGCGGCGGCGAGGGCCTCATGTCGCGCCGCGAGATCCTGCAGCACCTCGTGGTGCACACGAGCTACCACCGCGGCTTCGTGGCGCAGATGATGTTCGACATCCCCGTGCGCCCGCCCATCACCGACCTGACGGTCTACCTGAGAGACGTGCATGGGGACGGACCCCATTTCTCTCGTTAAGAGCGTTTTCGGCCACCCCGCTTTCCGCGGGGCGCAGGAGGAGATCGTCGCGCACGTCGCGGGCGGCGGCGACGCGCTGGTGCTGATGCCCACCGGCGGCGGCAAGTCGCTGTGCTACCAGCTGCCCGCGCTGCTGCGCGAAGGCACCGCGCTGGTGGTCTCGCCGCTCATCGCGCTGATGCAGGACCAGGTCGCGGCGCTGCGGCAATTGGGCGTGCGCGCCGCGTTTCTGAATTCCACGCAGGACGCAAGAGATTCGCGGCAGGTGGAGCAGGACTTCTCCGCGGGAAAGCTCGATCTCCTCTACGTGGCGCCGGAGCGGCTGCTCATGCCGCGCATGCTCGGCCTTCTGGCCCAGGCGAAGCTCGCGCTTTTCGCCATCGACGAGGCGCACTGCGTGTCGCAGTGGGGCCATGATTTTCGCCCGGAATACCTGCAGCTTTCGGTGCTGCACGAGCGGTTCCCGAACGTGCCGCGCATCGCGCTCACCGCCACGGCCGACCCGCAGACGCGCGCCGAGATCATCCGCCGCCTCGCGCTCGAGGACGCGAAAGTGTTCATCTCGAGCTTCGACCGGCCGAACATCCGCTACACCATCGTCGACAAGCTGGAGCCGCGCGAGCAGCTGCTGCGCTTCGTGCGCGAAGAGCATCCCGGGGAGGCGGGCATCGTCTACTGCCTGTCGCGCAGGAAAGTGGACGAGACCGCGGCCTGGCTCGCCTCGCACGGGCTGCGCGCGCTGCCCTACCACGCCGGGATGGATGCCGCCTCTCGTGCCGCGCACCAGGAGCGCTTCCAGCGCGAGGAAGGCGTGGTCATCGTCGCCACCATTGCCTTCGGCATGGGCATCGACAAGCCCGACGTGCGCTTCGTCGCCCACCTCGATCTGCCCAAGAGCGTCGAGGGCTACTACCAGGAAACCGGGCGCGCCGGCCGCGACGGGCTGCCTGCCGACGCGTGGATGGCCTACGGGCTGGGCGACGTGGTGCAGCTGCGCCGCCTGATCGAGCAATCGGAGGGAAACGAGGAGTTCCGGCGCATCTCCTTCGCCAAGCTCGACGCGCTGCTGGGCCTGTGCGAGACCGCCGGCTGCCGGCGCGTGCGCCTGCTCGACTACTTCGGCGAGGCGAGCCGGCCCTGCGGCAACTGCGACACCTGCCTCGAGCCGCCCGAAACCTGGGACGCCACCGAGGCCGCGCGCAAGGCGCTCTCGGCGATCTACCGCACCGGCCAGCGCTTCGGCGCGGTACACCTCATCGACGTGCTGCGCGGCAAGGCGACCGAGCGCGTCTCGCAGTGGGACCACGACAAGCTCGCGGTGTTCGGCGTCGGCGCGGAGCTCGACGAGCCCACCTGGCGCAACGTGTTCCGCCAGCTCGTCGCGCTGGGCTACGCGCGCCCCGACCACGACGCCTACGGCGCCCTGCGCCTTACCGCGGCGAGCCGGCCGGTGCTGCGGGGCGAGCAGGGCGTGGAGCTTCGCCGCCCCTCGCAGAAGAAGAAAAGCAAGCGGAAGGCGCAAGCCCACGCGGACGACCCGCTGCTCGCTCGGCTCAAGGCCTGGCGCATGGAGCAGGCGCGCAGCCAGTCAGTGCCGCCGTACGTGGTATTCCACGACGCCACCCTTTCGGCCATCGCCGCCGCGCAGCCGCGCGACCTCGGCGGGCTTTCCACCATTCCCGGCATCGGCGCGCGCAAGCTCGAGCGCTACGGCCCGTCGCTCCTTGACCTTCTCCATCCGCCCCGAAGCTGAGGGCGACGCGGCGGCGGTGCGCGCCGTGCATGCATCAGCCTTCCCCAGCGATGCCGAGGCCCGGCTGGTCGATGCGCTACGCAAGGCCGGGCGGGTATCCGTTTCCCTGGTCGCGGCGGTCGAGGGGCAGATCGTCGGCCACGTGCTCTTCAGCCCCGTGACGCCGGGGCGCGGACTCGGGCTCGCGCCGCTCGCCGTGCTGCCGCGCTTCCAGGAGCTGGGCATCGGCTCGGAGCTGGTCGAAAGCGGCCTCGACGCCTGCGAGGCCGACTACGCCGTGGTGCTCGGCGACCCGGCGTTCTACGCGCGCTTCGGCTTTCGCCGGGCGCTCGACTACGGATTGGACAACGAATACGGCGCGCGCGAGGAATTCATGGTGCTCGAGCTGCGCCCGGGCGCGCTCGACGGGGTGCGGGGACGGGTGCAGTATTCGCCCGAGTTCGCCGTCTTCCGGTAAAAAAAGGGGGAAACAATGGAAACACAACCGCTCTACCTGGTTTACCTGGCTTACGTCAGCGTCCTTACCGGGCTTCTCTGGATCCCGTACATCCTCGATCGCATCGCCAAGTGGGGCCTCGCCGGCGCGGTGGGCTATCCCGAGAACCCGCCGCCGCAGTCGCCGTGGGCGCAGCGCATGATGAAGGCGCACCACAACGCGGTCGAGAACCTGGTGGTGTTCGCCGCGCTGCTGCTTGCCGCACATGTGCTCGGCGCAAGCGGCAGCGCGCTCGCCATCGCCGCCATCGTCTACTTCTGGGCGCGCCTGGTGCACGTCATCGCCTACACCTTGGGCATCCCGTGGGTCCGCACGCTCGCCTTCGCGGCCGGCTTCTTCGCGCAGGCCACCATCGCCTGGCAGATCATCGCCCGCTAAAAACCTAATCGGGGTC
>DATACE010000005.1:0-9673 GCA_036259215.1 Burkholderiales bacterium
TAGCGACGCCGGCGGGTACCGCTCGCTGCACGTGGGCGGCGAGGCGATTCAGAGCACCATGAAGCTCCGCGACCCGTTCGCCCTGGCCCTCGACTACACGCGCTGCATGATGGCGTTCCTGCTGGTGCACCCCAATCCCCGAGAGGCGCTGATGATCGGGCTGGGCGGCGGCTCGCTCGCCAAGTTCTTTCACCGGCACCTGCGCGCGACTCGCGTGCGCGTCGTGGAGCTCGATGCGCGCATCGTCGACACGGCGCGCGCGCATTTCGCGCTACCGCCGGATGACGCGCGCCTCAAGGTGGAAATCGGCGACGGCGCCGAGGCGCTGTCGCCGCAGTGCTGCGACGTGCTGATGATCGATGCCTACCACGACGAGGCGCATGTGCCCAAGCTCGCCAGCGCGGCGTTCTACGACGCCGCGTACCTCGCGCTCGGGAGCAGGGGCGCGCTGGTGGTGAACTACATGAACGACGACCCGATGTTCGACCAGTACCTGCAGCGCCTGGAGGCCGCCTTCGGCGGCGCGGTGCTGATGATGCGCGCGCTGTACGATCCGAACATCATCGCCTTCGCCTACAAGGGCCTGCCGCGCGAGCTCGACTGGGAGGCGCTGCGCCGGCGCGCCGGCGCGCTGCAGGCGCGGCTCGGGCTGCCCTTTCGCAAGTACGCGGCGCGGCTGCGCGCGGCGCCATGATCGGCGCCGGCGAAATCGCCGCGCTCGCCGCGATCGCCTTCCTGGGCGCGCTGCTGTTCGGCATCACCGGCTTCGGCGCGGCGCTCATCACCATCCCGCTCGCCACGCATTTCGTGCCGCTGCCCTTCGCGCTCGCCCTGTTCGCGCTGGGCGACCTGGCGATGGCGCTGAGCGTCGGCCTGGAGAATCCGAGGAACGCGGTGCGCAGCGAATGGACGCGGCTTGTGCCGATGATCCTCGCGGGCACCGCGCTCGGCGTCACGCTGCTCGTCAACCTGCCGCGCCAGGCCGGCTTGCTGCTGCTCGGGCTATTCGTCTTCTCCTACGCCTTGTATTCCCTGTTCGGCGGCATGAGGGCCGGCATCATCGCTGCCGGGTGGGCCTGGGTCGCCGGCCTTGCCGGCGGCATTACCAGCGCGGTGTTCGGCGCCGGCGGCCCGCCGTACGCGATCTACCTCTCGCACCGCGGCCTCACCAAAGAGCAGTTCCGCGCCACCATGGGATTTGCCACCATGACCAGCATCTCGCTGCGAGTGGCGGCCTTCCTCATCACCGGCCTGTTGCTGCAGATGGAGGTCTGGAAGGCGGCGCTCGCCGTGGTACCGGCCGCCTTCGCCGGCATCTTGATCGCGCGCCGCGCCTTCATCCGCATCTCCCGCGAGGCGCTGATGAAGGCGGTCGGCCTCATGCTGCTCGTTTCCGGCGCCTCCCTGGTCTTGCGCGCCTTGGCCTAATAAAGGGTCACGCAGCGCGCTTGTTGCCGGCACGCTCGACTGAGGCGAGGTCGCGGTTGGCGGGGCCGTTGAGGACCGTGCCGCGGCAGTCGAAGCGCGAGCCGTGGCAGGGGCAGTCCCAGGTCTTTTCCGAGCCGTTCCAGCGCACCACGCACCCCAGGTGCGGGCACGCGGCCGAGCGCTCGTGCAGCACGCCCTGCGGGTCGCGGTATATGGCGACCTTGTGCAGGCCGCGGCGCAGCACCGCGCCGCTATTGAGCGGGATGTCATCCTCGGACTTCACCTCGCCGGGGGTGAGCCAGTCCGCGTACTGCCGCGCGACGTTCAGGTTCTCGCTCGTGTATTCGCGCGCCGCGCCCACGGTCTTGCGGCCCGGGTCGTACAGCGCTGCCCATGGGTTGTGGCGGCCTAGCACCAGATCGGTGAGCAGCATGCCGGCGATGGTGCCGTGCGTCAGCCCCATGCCCGAATCCCCGGTATGGATGAACACGTTGTCCTTGTCCATCGGATTGCGGCCGGTGAAGGACAGGAAGTCGACCGTCTCCATGACGATGCCGCCCCAGCGGAACGCGACTTGGCCTGCCATGGGAAAGCGCGCGCGCGTCCACGCCTCGAGCCGCGCGTGCCGCTCCCCGGCATCGTGCGCCTGGCCGCTCTTGTGGTCCTCGCCGCCGACAATAAGGATGTCCTGCGCCACGCGCACATAGTGATAAGGGTCGCCCGTGTCCCAGGCGAGCACCGCGGGGACCGAGCCGGGCGGCACCCGAACGCCGATCACGTAAGTCGCGTACGGCGCCTGCTTGGTATGGATGGCCACCCGGTCGTTGACCGGCGTGTTGGTCGCGACCACCACCGCGTCGGCGGTCACGATGCGCCCGCCCACGTGCACCAGCGCCGGCGCGCCGCCTTCGATCGCATCGACGTGCGAGCCCGTGAAGAGGCGCCCGCCGTAGCGGTGCAGGGCTTGCGTCAGGCCCGCCAGGTACTTCAGCGGATGGAACTGCGCCTGCTTGGGAAAGCGCAGGCTCGGCCCGCTGGCGAACAAGGGCGCGCGCTCCACGCGCTCCACCTGCGACAGCCCCGCGCGCCGCGCCGCCTCGAGCTCCCGCTCGAGCGTCTCCGGGCGGTCGCCTTCGGCGAGGAAGAGATACCCGTCGACGCGCGCGAAATCGCAGTCGATGTGCTCCTCGTTCACGATGGCCTCGATGCGCTCGATCGCCGCGGTGTGGCTTTCGGCCGCGAGGCGGGCGCCGATGCGTCCGTGAAGCCGCTCCAGCTCGTAATAACGGTCGTCGATCGCATGAGTGAGGTGGGCCGAGGTCATCTGCGTCATGCCGCCGCCGATCGGCCCGTCGTCGATCACCGCCACCGATTTTCCGGCTTTGGCGAGCAGCAACGCGGTCGACAGCCCGGCGATGCCGGCGCCCACGACGCATACCTGCACGTGGAGGTTTTCCTGCAAGGAAGCGCAGATCGGCATCTCCGCCGTCGCTTGCCATACCGATTTGTGAGAGGTCATGCCGTTTCTACAGCAAACTACATTCCCGATCGGCCCTGAGGAACCTAGGCGGTGGAGCAAACGCGCCGCTTATTCATGCACCGCATCCCCGCACTTGATCGTTCCCGGTTGGACGACTTCCGCATACACGCCGAATTGCAGGTTCGCGGCGCGGGCGATGCGCTTCAGCAGCCCGGGGTCGGCGGGCAGGTCGGCCTGGGCGAGGGTGGTCATCACGCAACGCTCGGTGCGTTCGATGATGCGCAGCACGGCGGTGTCGCCTATCGCGAGGGTCTTTCCGATCCACGTTTGCTCGACCGGCTCGTCGCCGGGCAGGTCCACGACGATGTTCGGGCGGAACCTGCGCTCGTCCGCCCGCAGCCACCGCAGAGAAGCGCGGGTGACCAGGTGCACCGGTGCGCTGTCGTGATGCGAAACTTTTTCCGCTCGCGTGAGCGTCACGGGCCGCCCGAGGACGCGGCTTAAAGCCTCGTGCATGCCCGGGTGGTCGAACGCCAAGCGGCGTCCGTCGGGAAAGACGACGTGGCCATCTTCGGCTCTATAGCCGAAAAGGCCGTCGATATGACTGAAGCGATGGGTCGTCTTGCCGCTGCCAAGCTTGCCCTCGGTGGTGCACACGGCATACACGCGATCTCCGCGCGCGCCGCGGCTGTCGAGCTCGAGGCGCTCGCAGGCCTCGCCGAGCATCGACTTCACGGGATAACGCCACAGCGCCGAGACCACCGCGAGCGGCATCAGGCTATTTCAGCAGCAAATCCAGGCGCGCGGCAAGGCGGGGGGTGAGCTCGAGGATGCGGTCGATGGTGGCGCGCACGTGCGCGTCTACGGCGGCCGCATTGGTGCGGTAGTCGAGCACCGCCTCCTCGATGTCCGGCAGCGCGCCGGCGAGCTCGCCGCAGGCTTCGAGGAACAGCGGTGCCGCATGGCCAAAGCGCTCGCGGATGAACAGCTGGTGGTCGGTGCTCATCGCGATGACCAGAGTCGCGTCCTGCAGGAGCGGCGCGGTGAGCGTGCGGCGCCGGTGGGCGCCGACATCGAAGCCACGTGACAGCAGGTATTCGCGCACGTTGGGCCGCACCACGTGCGGATAGTCATCGGTACCGGCGGAAGAGACATGGACCTCGGCGCGCGCCTGCAGCGTCCGGCGCAGCGCGTGCTCGGCGGTCAGGCTGCGGAAGATGTTGCCAGTGCAGACGAACAGCACCCGAGCCGTCAGGCGTGCACCTTCTCGCGCAGGGTGACGAACTCCTCGGCGGCGGTCGGGTGGATGCCGATGGTGGCGTCGAACTGCGCCTTGGTGGCGCCCATCTTCATGGCGATCGCCACGCCCTGGATGATCTCGCCGGCGTCCGGGCCCACCATGTGCGCGCCCACCACCTTCTGGCCGGCGCGCTCCACCACCAGCTTCATGAAGGTGCGCTCGCTCTTCTCCGTCATGGTGAGCTTGAGCGTGCGGAAGGCGCTCTTGTAGATGTCCAGGTCGCCGAAGCGGCTGCGCGCGGCTTCCTCGGACCATCCCACCGTGGCGACGTTCGGGTTGGCGAATACCGCCGTGGGGACGAAAAGGTGGTCGACCGGCGTGGGCTCGTTGCGAAACAGCGTGCGCGCCAGCCACATCGCCTCCGCGGTGGCCACCGGTGTAAGGTTGATGCGGTTGGTGACGTCGCCGATCGCGTGGATGGAATCGACCGAGCTGCGCGAGTACTCGTCCACCAGCACCGCGCCGTAGCCGTCGAGCTTCACGCCCGCCGCCTCGAGCCCGAGGTTGGCGGTGTTGGGCCGCCGGCCGGTGGCGAACAGCACGAGCTCCACCTGCTGCTTCGAGCCGTCGCCGTACGCCACGTCGAGCGAGCCGTCGGCGCGCCGCGCGAGCGACTTGGGCTCCGCGCCGTAATGCATCTTCACGCCCTTCGCGGCCATTTCCTCGCCCAGGCGCTCGCCCAGCTCGGTGTCGAAGCCGCGCAGCAGCCGCTTGCCGCGGTAGGCGAGGGTGGTGTTCACGCCCAGGCCGTGAAATATCGACGCGAACTCCACGGCGATGTAGCCCCCGCCCACCACCAGCGCGCGCTGCGGCAGCCGCTCGAGGTGGAAGGCTTCGTTGGAGGTGATCGCGAGCTCGCGCCCGGGAATGTCCGGAACGTGCGGCCAGGAGCCGGTGGCGACCAGGATGTGTTTGGCCGAGTAGGTCTTGGCGTTGATCCGCACCTTGTTTTTATCCACAATCGTCGCCCGACCGCGCAGTATCTCCACCCCGGCGAGCGACAGCGCGCGCTCGTAGACGGCGTTCAGGCGCGCGATCTCGCGGTCCTTGTTGGCGAGCAGCGTCGGCCAGTCGAAGCGCGGCTCGCCGGTCGTCCAGCCGAAGGCGCGCGCCACCTCGAAGTCCTCGCGGAAATGTGCGGCGTAGGAAAACAGCTTCTTGGGGATGCAGCCGACGTTGACGCAGGTGCCGCCGAAGCGGTCGGCTTCGGCCACGGCCACCTTGGCGCCGTAGCCCGCGGACACGCGCGAGGCGCGGACTCCGCCGGAGCCCCCGCCTATGGTGAACAGGTCGAAATCGAAAATCGGGCTACGCTTACTTCAGGTTCGGCAGGTTGATCTCGACCATCTCGAGCTGCCCGCGCAGGTTGTTGTGCTGCGGCTTGTCGGCCAGCCATTTGAGCGCGCTGCGCACGCGCTTTTCCATCTCGGCGCGCGGCATGCCCTCGATGCCGGCGAACATCGCCGCCAGCTCGGGCAGGTTGCTCGACTGCGCCGCCTTGCGCAGCTCGCCCAGCCGCCCTTCCACCGCACCCCGGTCGAGGTTGGTGACCAGCTTAAGCGTCTTGTCGTGCTCGGTGCTCATTGCGGCCCCTTGTATGGCGGTGGTTACGATTGTACCAGCGTGAAACGCTCCGCTTTCGCGCGCACCGCGCCGTCGGCTACCAGCTTGTGAAGGTGCGCGGTGAGCGAGCGCGCCGCCCAGCCGTGCATGCGCGCGGGCACGTCGTCGTAGGCGAGCGGCACCAGCTCTTCCACCGACGCTTCGCCCAGGCGCCTGAGCGCGCCGATGACTTTCTCCTCGCGCTTCATGCGGTGCTGCATCAGCCGGCGCACCTCGCGCTGCGGCTCGCCGATCAGGTAGCCGTGCCCGGGGGCGAGGATGGCGAGGTCCTCGGCGAGCAGGCGCTCGAGCGAGGCGAGGTAGGCGCGCATGTTGCCGTCGGGCGGGTTGATCACGACCGTGGAGCCCTGCATGACGTGGTCGCCGGTGAACAGCATCCCGGTTTCTTCCAGCAGGTAGCACAGGTGGTTCGATGCATGCCCCGGGGTGTGGATCACCTTGAACGAGGTCGAGCCGAGCCGGATGCGCTCTCCGTCCTCCAGGATCTGGTCCGGCGCGAACGTGGCGTCCTGGCCTTTGGCCGGCGGCCGCCCGAGCACGCGCGCGCCGGTGGCCGCCTTGATGGCCGCCGCGGCGGGCGAGTGGTCGAGGTGCGTGTGCGTGCACAGCACCCATTTGATGTCGCCGCAGGAAAGGATCTTCTCGATGTGCGAATCGATCGCCGGACCGGGATCGATCACCGCCAGCGCCTCCCCGCCCACAAGGTAGGTGTTGGTGCCCGGTCCGGTCATCGCGCCGGGGTTGGGTGCGGTTAGGCGCATCGTGTAGCGGTCCAGGCGCTTGGGCACGCCGGGGGCGAGCTCGTAGCTCGTCTGGCCGGATTCCTGCGGATCGCACCAGTGGATCTCGAAATACTGCGCATCGCCGCGCCGGAAGACGCGCTCGCCTTCCTTGCCCAGCGCGCGGCAGGCGCGGTTGGTCGGGATGTCGGCAAGGCCGCAGGCGTGCTCGAAGGCCACGCGCGGCTCGGCAAAGCGCGCGAGCTCCTGCAGCGTCTGGGTGGTGGCGTGGACCAGCTCGATCTCGCCGCGCCTGCCGCGCTCGAGCGCCTCGCCCGGCGTGGTCCATAGCTGGTGGACGTGCTCCGTGGCGTCGTGCGCACCGTCCTGGCCTTCGGGTGCAAGCGCCACGAAGAAGCGCGTGTCGAAGCGCCGCGGACGGCCCGGCTGCGTGATCCAGTGCCCGTAGTAGGCGAGGGCAGCGGCCGGGATGTAAAGGTTTTCCTGCTCGAGCAGCTCGTGGAAGCGATCGCGCATCGGCAGCATCGCCGCCGCGCGCTTCGCATCCACGGCATTCCCCTCGTGGTCGATGGCGAGAAGCACGCCCGCTTCCTCGAAGCACTCGCGCACCGCCGCCACGTAGTAGGCGAGCCCGCCCGCGGGCAGCCCCAGGCGCGCGCTCGCCTGTGCGTCGGTGAGGCCGACGACGCGGCGCGCGGCGCCGTCCTCGGGGTCGAGCGAGCCGCCGGGAAACACGTAGGCGCCACCCAGGAACACCGCGCTTTGCGTTCGCTGGAGCATCAGGGTTTCCAAGCCCGCCGGCCCGGGCCGCAAGAGAATCAAAGTCGCTGCCGGTTTGGGCGATTGTGGGGGCGCCATCTTCGAAGGCTCAGGCGGTGCGCCCGGCGCGATCCTTGTCGTTCTGCGCCTTGATCATCGCGCGCATCTGCTCCCACTCGGCGTCGGACAGCTTGTCGAGCTGGGTGAAATAGCCGCCCGAGCCGGTGGCGAGGTAGCCGCCGCCGTCGATGCCGATGGTCTCGCCGGTAAGCCACTCGCAGCCGTCGGCCATGAGGAAGGTGGCGAGGTTCTGCAGCTCTTCCATGCGCCCCACGCGGCGCATCGGGTTCAGGTGCGTCAGGTCCTCGAAGCCGCCGCCGGGCCGCAACCGCTTGGAGGCGCCTTCGGTCGGGAACGGCCCGGGCGCAATGGCGTTGAGGCGAATGCCGTAGCGGCCCCATTCCACCGCGAGGGACTTGGTCATGACGTGCAGCCCCGCCTTCGACATGGCCGAAGGCACCACGTAGGGCGAGCCGGTATGCACCCAGGTGACAAGGATGCTGATCACCGAGCCCTTATGGCCGCCGGCGATCCAGCGCTTGCCCACGGCCTGCGTGACGTAGAAGGTGCCGTGGAACACGATGCTCGCGATGGCGTTGAACCCGTTGGGCGTCAGGTCCTTGGTCGGGCTGATGAAGTTGCCGGCGGCGTTGTTGACCAATCCCGTGAGCGGGCCGCTTTCGTCCCAGATGCGCTGCACCATGGCGTCGACCGCGGCCGCATCGCGGATGTCGACGGCATGGGTCCGGACCTGGCCACCGAGCTCACGGGCAGTGGCGTCCAGCACCCCGCCCCGGCGCCCCGCGAGCCAGACTTCGGCGCCGAGCGCCACGTAGCGGGCGGCGATTTCCCGGCCTAGGCCTGTGCCGCCGCCCGTGACGAGGATGCGTTTTCCCGCGAGGAGCCCGTCCCTGAACATGCCCCCATTCTAAGCAGGCGCCGCAGCGGCAGGACGACCAGGCGATACACCGCGTGCGCGCGCTCGCGGCGCGCCTGCAGGAGCAGCGCTTCCAGGGTCTCGGGGTGCTGGGTGAGCTCGTGATAGGTCATGGCGTTCGCCTAGGCGAGGGAAACCGAGGCTTCCCCGGCGATGGAGTTAAGGATGGCGACGCCGGCGCGCTTCAGGCGATAGCAGTGCCCGGCCTCGAGCACGATATCGCGCGGGTCGTTCTCTTCGGTGATCCAGACGGCGCCTTCAACGGCGCACACGGTGCTGCCGGCTCCGTCAACTACCCGGAGGGTCTGGTTGGGGGCCAGCGTGACGGCCCCGGCGGTAAGTTCGATCTGCATGGCGGCTCCTTGCGTTTGGTATGCGAAGGATGCATGCTTGCTGCGGCGCGATCAAACGGGAAATATTCACTCCTGGCATGAGAAAAAGGAATGCATTACCGCCCCTCGACCTGCTGGTGGGCTTCGAGTCCGCGGCGCGCCACCTGTCCTTCACCAAGGCGGGCGAGGAGCTCTACCTAACGCAATCGGCGGTGAGCCGGCAGATCAAGGAGCTCGAGGAGCAGCTCGGGGTGGCCCTGTTCCAGCGCCGCCACCGCGCGCTCGCGCTGACCGAGGCCGGCCAGCAGTTCTATGCCGCCGCCGCGCAGGTGCTGACCACGATGCGCGCCGCCACCGACCGGCTGCGCGCCCAGACCGGCAAGCGCTCGGTGTCGGTCACCACGACGCACTCCTTCGCGGCGCTGTGGCTCATCCCGCGCCTGGCCGGCTTCACCCGCGCGCATCCGGGCGTCGACGTGCGCATCACCGCCGAGACGCGCGTGCAGGATCTCGACCGCGACGGCCTGGACATCGCCGTTCGCCACGGCCCCGCCTCGCTCGCCGGTCCCAACGCCGTGCGCCTCATGGGCGAAAAGGTGTTCCCGGTATGCAGCCCGAAGCTCATCAAGCGCCTTCCGCTGGGCAAGCCCGAAGACCTGCGCCACCACGTGCTGCTGCAGTACGACGACCCGGACGGCCGCCACCCCTGGCTGCACTGGAAGACCTGGCTGGAAGTCGAGCGCATTGCCGAGCTGCGGCCGGCCGGCACCCTGTCCTTTTCGGGCTACGAGCAAATCATCCCGGCCGCGGTCGCCGGCCACGGCGTGGCCCTCGGGCGCAGCCCGCTGGTGATGGACCTGCTCGCCTCCGGAGATCTCGTGGCGCCTTTCCGCAGCACCGCCGACCCGGCGCGCGCCTACTATGCCATCCTCTCGACGAGCGCTTCCAAAGACGCCTCGGCGTTCCTCCACTGGCTGAAAGAGGAAGCCGCCAAGCGCTGAACCGGAAATCGGG
>DATACE010000006.1:0-9041 GCA_036259215.1 Burkholderiales bacterium
CGGAAGGCGAAACCCGCAAGCTCCCCACGCCTTTTTTCGTCATTGCCACGCAGAATCCTTCCGAGCAGGCCGGCACCTTTCCGCTGCCCGAGTCGCAACTCGACCGCTTCACCATGCGCATCGAGCTGGGCTACCCGGACCGCGCCGCCGAGCGCGCGCTGCTGCTGGGCACCGACCGGCGCGATCTGCTGGCAACGCTGGACGCCAGCATGACGCCCGCCGAGCTGATGGAGCTGCAGGCGAGCGTGCAGCGCGTGCACGTCGCGCCCGCGCTGCTCGACTATGTCCAGGCGATCGTCGAGCATACGCGCCGCTCGCCCAATTACGTGGCCGGGCTGTCGCCGCGCGCCGCGCTCGCCCTGCTGCACTGCGCGCGCGCCTGGGCGCTGCTCGAGGGCCGGGACAAGGTGCTGCCCGAGGACGTGCAGGCCATCGTCCCGGGCGTCGCCGCGCACCGCCTGCGCCCGGCGCACGACTCGTCGCGGCGCGTGGACGTCGGCGCCCAGCTGCTCGCCGCCGTTCCGATTCCATAAATACCGTCCAGCCGGACGAAACCCCGCGCCGCGCGCGGCCGGCCGATGCCGCCTGGGCGATCTGGGTGCTGGTGGTTTCCGCCTTCCTCCTCGCGCTGGGGTACTGGACCTACCACGCCGTGGAGTCCTCGCTGCGCGGACTGCGCGCCTCGGCGCTGTCCTCGCTGCTCGAGGCGGAAGTGAAGACCCTCGCCCTTTGGATCGACAACCACAGGACCGACATCCGCCGCATCGCCCGGGACCAGGAGGTGCGCGACCACGTCGTGGCGCTGTCGCGCATCGCGTCGCGCCCGGACGTGGCCGCCGCCGACTACTGCAACGCGCCGGCGCGCCGCCCGCTCGTGTCGCAGTTGAGCGCAGTGCTCGAAGAGCAGGGCGCCGTCACTTTCAACGCCGTGGATCGCAACCGGCGCGTCATCGCCTCGCGCTTTCCCGAGTATTGCGGCCTGCGCCTTACGGCGGAAGCTTTCGAGCGCGACCTCGAACGGGTGTTCCGCGGCGAGACGCGCTTCGTGCGGCCGTACCGCCCGGACGAGCGCCTGGAGCCGGCGTTGCGCGGCTCGCCGCTGGAGCGGCCCGTGACCTGGGTGGAGACGCCGGTGCGCGACGCGTCGGGCGCGATCATCGCCGCGCTCGCCTTCGGCGAGTATGCCGACGGCGAGTTCGCCGCCATCCTGTCGGTGGCGCGCACCGGCGACACGGGCGAGTCCTACGCGTTCGACAAGGCCGGCAACCTGCTTTCTCCCGGCCGCTTCGGCGGCGGCACCACCCCGCTCGCGGAGCACGCGGCGCGCGCCGCGCAGGGCGCGCTGCTGGACCCCTATCCCGCCTACCACGGCGCCGCGGTCATCGGCGCGTGGCGCTGGCTGCCCGAGTACGACCTGGGCGTGGCGGTTGAAATGGGGGCCGCGGAAGCGTATGCGCCGCTGCGCTACCTCAACATCGCCTTCGGCGTGGTGTTCGGCGCCCTGGTCATCGCGGTGTTCGCCGCGGTGACCAGCGCGCTGTCGGTGCTGCGGCTGCGCCGCGAGCTGGGCGACGGGCGCAAGGTCGGGCCCTACCGGCTCACCCGGCGCATCGGCGAGGGCGGGGCGGCGGCCATCTACCTCGCGCAGCACGCGCTGCTCAAGCGCCCGACGGCGGTGAAGCTGCTCAAGCCGGCGCGCATGACCGAGGTGATGATGGCGCGCTTCGAGCGCGAGGTGCAGCTCGCCTCCAGCCTGTCGCATCCGAACACCATCGAGATTTTCGACTACGGGCGCACGCGCGACGGGCTGCTGTACTACGCCATGGAGTACCTCGACGGCATGACGGTCACCGAGCTGATGGCGCGCGACGGCGCGCTTCCCGCGGCACGCTGCGTGCACATCCTGCGGCAGGTGTGCGGCGCGCTCACCGAGGCGCACGGCAAGGGCATCATCCACCGCGACATCAGCCCCGACAACATCATGGTATGCCGCTACGGCGGCCAGTACGATTTCGTGAAGATCCTGGACTACGGCCTGGTCAAGCAGGTTTCGGCGCAAAGCGGCACCCGCGACCTGACGCGCGGGCTGCGCATCGTCGGCACGCCGCTATACATGGCGCCCGAGCGGCTGCGCGACGCGGGCGACGTCGATGCGCGGGCCGACATCTACGCGGTCGGCGCGGTGGCCTTCCTGATGCTCACCGGGCGGCGCCTGTTCGAGTCGACCGACGACCTTGAGCTCACCAGCCGAATCCTGAACGAGGAGGCGCCGCGCGCCTCGCAGGCGGCGCCGCAGCCCGTGCCGCGCGAGCTCGATCTCATCGTCACCGCTTGCCTGGAGAAAAAGCGCGAGCTGCGGCCGCAGCGCGTCGCGGACCTGGCCGAAGCCTTCGAGGCGCTCTCGCTGGAGCACCGCTGGACGCAGGCGGACGCCGAAGCGTGCTGGCGGCGCGGCACGATGCTTGCGGGGGATGACGCGCAACAATCCTTCGGTACAATCGACGCCCTTGCGCGCCAGGAAGCGGTGAAGCGGTAAGGCGAAGCTGTCGCGCGACAACCCGATGCAGCCAGGCACCCGATATTCCCTCGAGGTCAATCCTCGTATTCCCCGGCGGCTTGCCCGGCTCGGCGAGCTCGCGTCCAACCTCTGGTACAGCTGGGACCGGCCCACGCGCGCGCTGTTTGCAAAGCTGAACCCGGCGCTGTGGGAAGCGGTGGGACACAGTCCCAAGGCGATGCTCAAGCGCATCGACGAGCAGCGGCTGCTCGACGCGGCGAGCGACCCGGCGTTCCTCGACAGCCTGACCCGCGTGCTGGCGGCGTTTGACGCCTACCACGCCGAGCCGCCGTTCAAACAGAACTCCGACGGCGTGCCGCGCGAGGACCTGGTGGCCTACTTCTGCGCCGAGTTCGGCGTGCACGAGAGCCTGCCGATCTATTCCGGAGGCCTGGGGATCCTGGCCGGCGACCATTGCAAGGCGGCGAGCGACTTCCAGCTGCCGTTCGTCGCGGTGGGACTGCTGTACCGGCAGGGCTATTTCACGCAGACCATCGACGGCGAAGGGCGCCAGCGCGCGGAATACTACGACTCGGATTTCGATGACCTGCCGATCGAGCCGGTAAAGCGCAAGGACGGCGGCGAGCTCGCGATCGAGCTCGCGTTTCCGGGCAGGCGCCTGCTGGTGAAGGTTTGGCAGGCGCGCGTCGGCCACGTCACCCTGTACCTGCTGGACACCGACCTGCCCGAGAACACCGAGCGCGACCGCGATATCGGCCACCGCCTGTACGGCGGGGATCGCACCACGCGCCTGGAGCAGGAGATCGTGCTGGGCGTGGGCGGCATGCGCGCGCTCGCCGCGATGGAGATCAAGCCCTCCGTCTGGCACATCAACGAAGGCCACGCCGCGTTCCTCGTGCTGGAGCGTGCGCGCGCGCTGGTGCTCGAGGGCCTGTCGCTCGAAGCGGCGATCGAGGCGGTGGCGGCGAATACCGTGTTCACCACCCATACGCCGGTGCCGGCCGGGCACGACCAGTTCGCCGACGCCACCGTGCTGCCCTACCTGAAGAGCTGCTTTCCGGAGCTCGGCGCGCCGGACACGGTGGCGGCGCTCGCCCGCCCGCCGACCGGCGGCGACTTCAACATGACCGCGCTCGCGATCCGCGGCTCGCGCCACAACAACGGGGTGTCGCGCATCCACGGCGGCGTGTCGCAGCGCCTGCTGCACAATTTCTGGCCGCAGGTGCCGCCCGAGGAAAACCCGGTGGGCTACATCACCAACGGCGTGCACGTGGCGACCTTCCTCGCGCCCGAGTGGAGCGAGGTGCTCGACCGCTTCCTGGGCGTGGGATGGATGCACCGCCTGGGCTACCCGGGCATCTGGGAGAAGATCCGCGACATCCCGGACCACATCTTCTGGAGCGTGCGCCAGGACATCAAGGCGCGCATGCTGCACATGGTGCGCCACCGCCTGTCGCACCAGCACACGCGCAACCACGGCAGCGAGTCGCACCTGGAGCGCCTGCTGCGCTACGCCGATCCGGCCAAGCCGAACGTGCTCACCGTGGGCTTCGGGCGGCGCTTCGCCACCTACAAGCGCGCCACGCTCCTGTTCAACGACATGGAGCGCCTGAAGCGCGTGCTCGGCGACCGCGAGCGCCCGGTGCTGTTCCTGTTCGCCGGCAAGGCCCACCCCGCCGACGAGCCGGGCCAGGACCTGATCCGCGCCATCGCGCAGATGTCGCAGGCGCCCGAATTCGAGGGAAGAATCCTGTTCCTCGAGGGCTACGACCTGCATATCGCCCGCCGCCTGGTCTCCGGCGTGGACGTCTGGCTCAATAACCCGGTCTACCCGCTGGAGGCCTCGGGCACCTCGGGCATGAAGGCCGGCATGAACGGCGTGCTCAACCTGTCGATCCGCGACGGCTGGTGGGACGAGGGCTACGACGGCGACAACGGCTTCGCCATCAAGCCGGCTTCCCCGGAGCTCGAGCCGCATCGGCGCGACCGCGAGGAGGCGCGCACGCTGTACGAGATCCTGCAGGACCGCGTGGTGCCGCTCTACTACAGCCGCTCCAATGGCGGCTACTCGCCCGAATGGATCCGCATGGCGAAGCGCTCGATGGCCTCGCTGCTGCCGCGCTACGACGCCTCGCGAATGCTGGGCGAGTACGTCTCCAAGTACTACCTGCCCGCCTCGCGCCAGGGCCGCCGCTACGCCGAGCATGGCTACGGCGGCGCCATCGACATGGCGGCCTGGAAGGCCAAGTTGCGCGCCGCCTGGACGGGCGTCGCCGCACGCCGTCTCGACACGCCGAGGTCGCGCATCCAGTTCGGCGAAAGCATCCCCGTGGAGATCGCCGTCCGGCTGAACGGCCTGTCACCGGCCGACGTGTGCGTGGAGCTGCTCCTCACGCGCGGGCTGCGCGAGTCCCCGGTGGTGCAGCACAGCCACGAGCTGGCTCCCGCCGGCGCGCCGGACGACGGCGAGCAGCGCTTCAGGATCGACCTCAAGCCCGGCCTTGCCGGGCGCCTGGACTATCGCATCCGCATCTACCCGCGCCACGAGCTGCTCACCCACCCGTTCGAGCTGGGCCTGATCTGTTGGGTTTGACGAGCAGCGCCAGCGAGCGGGCCTTGGACGTATAGGTTTCCCCTTCGGGGGGCGCCTGGTCGCTGGTGTCGAGCAGCTGGCGCCACTCGCCGGCCGGCAGCGTGAACACGATGTCCTCGTCGTGCGCGTTCAGCAGCAGCAGCAGGTCGTCGTCCTCGACCAGGCGGGCGAACTCGTCGCGCTCGGTAAGGCCGCGGCCGGAGATCAGCACGCCGAGCGCCCGGGCGAAGGTCTGGTTCCAGTCGTGGTCGCTCATCTCGGAGGCGTCCGGATTGAGCCAGGAGATGTCCTTCATCGCCGGGTCGCGCACCGCGCGGCCGCGGAAGTACGTCCTCCGGCGGAACAGGGGGTGCCGGTTCCGCAAGGCGATCAATTTTCTCGTGAAGTGCACGAGCGAATGCGCGTCCTCGTCGAGCTGCCAGTCGACCCAGGACTGCGGGCCGTCCTGGCAGTAGGCGTTGTTGTTGCCGCCCTGGGTGCGCCCCATCTCGTCGCCGGCGAGCAGCATCGGCACGCCCTGCGACAGAAACAGCGTCGCGAGCAGGTTTCGCTTTTGCCGGTTCCTGAGCTCAACTATGGGAGCTTCGCTCGTCGGTCCTTCGACGCCGCAGTTCCAGCTGCGGTTGTTGTCCGAGCCGTCGCGGTTCCCCTCGAGATTCGCCTCGTTGTGCTTGCGGGCGTAGCTCACCAGGTCGTGCAGCGTGAAGCCGTCGTGCGCGGTGACGAAATTGATGCTGGCGGTCGGCCCGCGCCCGGCATGCTGGAAGATGTCGCTCGAGCCCGAGAGGCGCGAAGCCACCTCGCCGATCACTCCGCCCTCGCCTTTCCAGTAGGAGCGCACCGCGTCGCGGTACTTGTCGTTCCACTCGGCCCAGCCGGGCGGGAAATTGCCCAGCTGGTAGCCGCCTTCGGCCACGTCCCAAGGCTCGGCGATCAGCTTCACCTGCGAGATCACCGGGTCCTGGCGCACCGCGGACAGGAACGCGCCGTTGCGATCGAAGGCGTGCGCGCCGCTGCGGGCGAGCGTCGAGGCGAGGTCGAAGCGAAAGCCGTCGACGTGCATCTCCTGCACCCAGTAGCGCAGGCTGTCCATGATCAGCGCGAGCACCACCCGGTGGCTGGAGTTGAAGCTGTTGCCGGTGCCTGTCAGGTTGAGATAGCGCCGCGGGTGCCCGGGCTCCAGGCGGTAATAGATCAGGTTGTCGATGCCGCGGAAGCTGAGCGTCGGGCCGTTGTGGTCGCCTTCCGCGGTATGGTTGTAGACCACGTCGAGGATGACCTCGATGCCGGCGGCGTGCAGGGTCTTCACCATGGTCTTGAACTCGCCCAGCGTGCCGCTCGCCGAGTAGCGCTGCTCGGGCGCAAAAAAGCCGATGCTGTTATAGCCCCAGTAGTTGCGCAGCCCGTGCTGCGCCAGGCGCCGCTCGTCGACAAAGGCCTGCACCGGAAGCAGCTCCACCGCTGTGACGCCCAGCGACTTCAGGTGGCGGATGACCGGCGCGGTGGCGAGCCCCGCGTAGGTGCCGCGCAGCTGCTCGGGCACCTCGGGATGCAGCTGCGTAAAGCCCTTGACGTGCAGCTCGTAGATCACGGTGTCCTGCCAGGGCGTGCGCGGCGCCTGGTCGTCGCCCCAGCTGAAGGCGCTGTCCACCACCTGGCCGCGCCCCAGGCCCGCAGCCACCTTTCCCTTGATCAGCTTCGCGTACGGGTCGAGCAGCAGCTTGCTCGGGTCGAAGCGGTGACCGCGGTCCGGGTCGTGCGGCCCGTGCACGCGGTACCCATAGAGCAGGCCCGGCCGCGCCTCGGGCAGGTAGCAGTGCCAGACGAAGTCGGTGCGGTCGCGCAGCTCGACCCGCTCGATCTCGCGGCGGCCTTTCGGGTCGAACAGGCACAGCTCGACGCGCTCGGCGTGCTTCGAGAACAGGGCGAAATTGACTCCGGCGCCGTCCCAGGTGGCGCCGAGCGGATAGGGCCGGCCGCGCCAGACGGTGCTCGGCGCCACCAGGGTGCGGGAGGGCGCGTCCACTTGCGCCCTAGATTAACTCAGACGCTGCCGCTTTCGGCGGCGCGCGCCACCGCTTCGAGCCTGCGGTGCTCCGCGAACACCTTCCGCGCGTACCGGGCCGAGCTGTCCCCCGGCGCGCCGCTGTAGAACTGCAGGCCGCCTTGCAGCGTGCCCATGCGCTGCACGTATTCCTTCAGGATGCGCGTGCCCGCCACGATGTTGTTTTCCGGGTCGAGCACCGCTTCCTCGCCGCCGCCCAAGCGCGCCAGCTGGCCCCGGTGGTACTTCGGAATGATCTGCATCAGTCCCTTGGCGCCCATCCCGCTTTCGGCGATCGGGTTGAAGCGCGACTCCACCGAGATCACCGCGAGCACCAGCAGCGGATCCAGGCCTACCTCCTGCCCGGCGCGGTAAGCGATGGCGACGAAGCGCTCGGTCTGGCTCGCCGCCACGGTGTAGCGCCGCGAAAGGTGCTCGGCGAGCGCCTGCTGCACCTCGTCGAGCGCCGGCCCGGCCAGCGCGTGCACCATGGGGACGCGGCAGAACTCGCTGACGGTCGGCGCGAGGGCATCGCCCGAGCCCGATATCAGGAGCGCGGCTACAGCCGGCATAGCCGTCGTGACCTTCAGGTTCATGTTGGCCTCACGCGGGTGAGCGGCCATCCTAGGCGGCGAGCGCCGCGGCCACTATCGCGCGCGATGGAATCTCGTGTCGCGCGTCGGCTACAGCCCGTGGGAGCCGCGCTACCCGACGAATCAAGTCCGCTCGATAGTCGCTGTCTGCACTACTGCCTATCATTCATCGCTCTCACGAACAACCGCCACCCACGACCTCCCAACAAGGAAAGCGCGCAAACTCATGAACATAGTGGCCCTGGTGCTTGCTGGCGGCGAAGGCACGCGCCTTTACCCGCTGACCGCGGAGCATGCCAAGCCGGCGCTGCCGTTCGCGAACGGCTACCGCATCGTCGACTTCGTTCTGAGCAACCTGGTCAACTCGGGCATCTCCACCATCTACGTGGTGGGGCAATACAAGCCCGAGTCGCTGGTGCGCCATATCGAGGCCGCCTGGGCGCCGTGGTTCCAGAATGGCGCGGGCATGATCAAGACCCTGCTGCCGCGCTCCAACCGCGTGCCCTTCAAGGGCACGGCCGACGCGGCGCACCAGTGCCTGGACGTCCTGCAGGCGCATTCGCCCGACCTGGTCGCCGTGTTTGCCGCCGACCACGTGTACCGCATGGACGTGCGCCAGATGATCGCTTTCCATCGCGCGAAGAACGCCGACGCTACGGTCGCGGCGGTAGCCGTCCCGGTCGAGCACGCGTCTTCCTTCGGCATTATCTGCACGGAGGCGGACGGCCGCGTGCGCGAATTCCGCGAGAAGCCCAAGCGCCCGCCGGCCCTGCCGCACGATGCGACGCGCGCCTATGCGTCGATGGGCAATTACCTTTTTCAGCCCGACGTGCTGGAGAAGGCCTTGAACGCAGCGCGCGAGCGCGGCGAGACGGATTTCGGGCGCGACGTGCTGCCTCGGCTATGCGCGGGGGCGCGCGTGTTCGCCTACGATTTTTCCGACAACCAGGTACCCGGCGTACAGGATTTCGAGGAGCCCAGCTACTGGCGCGACGTCGGTACGCTGGCCGCGCTGGCCGCCGCGCAGCAGGACGCGATGGGCCATCGCCCGCGCTTCAACCTGTGGAATCGCCGCTGGCCGATCCGCGGGCAGCACGACGCCGCGCTGCTCGCCACGATTCGCGGCTGGCGCGCCGAGAAGGAGCTCGCGCCGCTCGAGGCTAGTGCCCCGCCGGCCTGGCAATCCGCGCGTACAGATCAGCGTAGCGACGAGCGGCTGCACCCCAGCTGAAGTCGCGCGCCATGCCGGCGCGCTGGATCCTGGCCCAGCGCGCGGGATCGCGAAACGCCGCC
>DATACE010000007.1:0-7621 GCA_036259215.1 Burkholderiales bacterium
GTCAACGTTTCGGCGGTCTGGCTGGAGGATTCACCGGGCCTCGCCCTGGGCAACGTATTCGGCGCCGACATGATCAACGTCTTCGTGCTGGCAATGGTCGCGCTTGCCTTCGGCGTCACCAACCTTTTCGGCAATCAGGGACGCGATACCCAGATCCTCATCCTGCTGGGCGTCGCCCTGGTGACGCTCGCGGCGTTGATGGGCTTCTCGGGCGACCTGAAGCTCGGCCCCACCAGCCTGGGTGGCCTGCTGATTCTTGCGGTCTACATCGCGGGCATGCGCGCGGTGTACCGTGCCGGCCGCGCCGGAACGAATCCCGGGGATGCCACGGTGCCCACCGGCAGCCCGCGCGGCGCGTGGATCGGCTTCGGCATCTCCGTGGCAGTGGTCATCGTCGCCGGTCGCTTCCTCGCCGCCAGCGCCGACAGCATCGCCCAGATTTCGGGCATCAGCGCGAGCTTCATCGGCGTGCTGCTGGTGTCCATCGTCACCACCTTGCCCGAGGCCTCGGTCACGGTGACTGCGGCGCTGCGCAAGTCCTACGGCATCGCCATGGGCAACGTCTACGGCAGCAACGCGTTCAACGTCGTCATCTTCTCGCTGTCCGACCTGTTCTACCCGGGAAAGCCGCTGCTGGGCGAGATGCAGGCCGCGCATTTCGCCGCTGCCGCCGGCGCGCTGGTCCTCATGGTCATGGGCTATGTGATCTGGCGTGCCTGCCAGTCCACCGCCCTGCGCTCGGCGCGCGTGCTGACGCCGGCGATTCCGCTGGTGTGGGTGGCCGCGCTCTATATCGTGTTCAGGCTGGCGCAGGCCTAGCTAGGGTGGCGGGCTGGAGGCGAAGGTTGGATTCGAACCAACGTTGACGGCGTTGCAGACCGTAGCATCTTCCCCTCTGCCACTTCGCCCCGTCGCGCAGCATTGTGAGGCAGGGCTGTTAAGGCGCTTTGTGTCGCGACCGGACCGGCCGCACTACGCGCGATACGCCGACAGACTCATTGACGCGGCCGGCGCCGGCGGCGGATGATGGTCCGCAGGCGGGGATAGCTCAACCGGAAGAGCGCGATCGCTTCCCCGATCGAGGTATGAGTCCGAGCCTCATTCCCCGCTCCACGACACTGCCGGCCGCGCGTCTGCGGGGAAGCCGCGGGGCTCAGGCGACCGGTTCTTCGACTTCGGCTTCGGTGTCGTCGGCTTCGTCGGCGGCATCCGCCGGCCGCGGGCCCGACGAGGCGATGCCAAGCCGCTGCTGCTCCTCACGCGTGAGCGCGCCGAGCGGCGTCATCCAGCTCAGAAATTGCGCCACTGCGGCGAGGCGCTCCGGCTGCGCGCATACCGCAACCGCCGGCACGAAGCGCGTGCCGGTTGCGAGCCGCAACGAGCGCTCCGGAATGAGCGCCAGCAACCTGGAGATTTTCGGATTCATGTGCCTCTCCTGAATTTTTCGAGAGCCTACCAGCGTGGCGGGGCGGTGCCAGCCGCCGATCGCCGCGACGTTCGTTAAGCGAAAAGCGACCGGCTGTCACCGGGCAGCGGTCGGGAAAACCCCGTCAGGTCAGCGCGCCTGGGGCGCGTACGGGGAGACCAGCGGGCTGAGCGGCGGAAAGCTGGTGGCACCGGCGCTCGCCCCTTCGACCGGCGCATAGCCGGGCCCTAGTACGCGCGCCACCGTGGCGCGCAGCTGCTCGGGCGAGGGGCTCGGGACGCCGACGGCGATGAGATTCTGGCGGGCGAACTCCACCTTTTGCACCGCCTCGCGCGGCGGCAGGTGCTTCAGCATGGCTTGCAGGTCGGTAGGCAGCCGGGCAAAGGCGGCCTCGTCGGCGGAAGGCTGCTGCTGCGCCAGGGCGGGCGCTGCGAGGGCAGCGAAAACAAGAAGGATCAGGTATCTGCGCATAACGTGCGCATTGTGTCACGGCGCGTCACCCACGTCCTCCCCGCCACCCCGGAACGGCGCTTGCTAGTCCTGAACGCCAATCTAATCAGGAGGTTCTCAATGACGCGTTTCGCCCTGCCCCTCTGCATCGCGGCTGCTCTCGGCCTTTCGGCTTGCGGCTCCGATCCCAACACCATGGACAGCCGTACCCCGCGCGCCGCCGCCGCCCCGGCAGCCGCACCCGCGAACACCCTGCCCTACCGGGCAGGCAGCGGCGTGGTCCAGTCCGTGACCGCCGCGCCGCGTGCCGCCGCTTCGGCGGGCGGTACCACCCCGGTCACCACGACCCGCGGCGATGCCGTCACCACGGCCGGCGCCTCCGCCGGCACGTCGACGTTCCATCGCCTGGCGATCCGCATGGACGATGGTCGCGTGCAGTACGTGGACATGGCGGGTCCGGACGTTCCCCCGGTGGGCACCCGCGTTCAGCTTACCGCGGACCACCAGATCATCCGGCAGTAACGGTTGTTCGTCACCGGCGTCGGCACCGCTGTCCCGGCGACGCGCTACAGCCAACGGCAATGCTGGGACGCGCTCCGCGAGGCGCCGCAGTTCGCGGCCCTCGCGGCGCCGGCGCGCCTGCTGCTCGAGCGCGTGCTGCTCGGCGAGCAGGGCGTGCGCACTCGCCACCTTGCCATCGAGCGCCTGCAGGACGCCTTCGCGCTGGATCCGGATGTCCTGCACCGGCGCTTCCTCACGCACGCGCCGGAGCTCGCCACGCGTGCAGCGCGCACCGCGCTGGCCCGCGCGCAGCTCGCCGCGCACGACATCGACGCGCTCCTGATCAGCACCTGCACCGGCTACCTGTGTCCCGGGCTTACGAGCCATGTCGGCGAGCGGCTCGGCTTGCGCACCGGCGCGCTGCTGCTCGATCTCGTCGGTCAGGGCTGCGGCGCGGCGCTGCCCAATCTGCGCACCGCCGAGGCTCTGGTGGCCTCCGGCCGCTGCGGCCAGGTGCTTTCTATATGCGTCGAGGTGTGCAGCGCCGCGCTGTACATAGACGATGATCCGGGCGTGCTGGTAAGCGCCTGCCTGTTCGGCGACGGCGCCGCTGCAGCGGTAGTCTGCGCCGCACCGCGCGCCGGCGCGAGGCGCGTCGCCTGGACAGATAGCATCTCGGTGTGCGACCCCGGCGAGCGCGACGCGCTGCGCATGGAAAGCCGCGGCGGCCTGCTGCGCAATATCCTGTCGCGCCGCGTGCCCGAGCTTGCCGCCTCGCGGGCGAGCGAGGTCCTGGCGCAAGGGCTGAAGCGCCACGATGTGCCGCGCGAGGCGGTGAGCGCCTGGATCTGGCACGCAGGCGGCCGCACGGTGCTCGAGCGCCTGCGCGCGGCTGCCGGCCTGAGCGAGCACGACACGCGCCGCAGCGCCGACATCCTGGAGCGTTATGGAAACCTGAGCAGCCCTTTCGTGCTGTTCGTCCTCGACGCGGCGCTTGCCGGCCGCGCGCCCGACGGCTGGTGGTGGATGTCGTCCTTCGGCGCGGGCTTCAGCTGCCACGGCGCGCTGCTTCGCGTATCCAGCTGATGGAGCGCGTGCTCGAGCCCGAGTGGTTGGACAGCCTGGCGCCGTACGATCCGCGCGCGCAACACTCGCGTGCCGACCTGCGCCGCGTCAACCGCCTGATGGGCAATGCGCGTCACGTGGCCCGCGCCTTGCGCGGCGCCCGCCGCATTGCCGAGATCGGCGCCGGCGACGGCAGCTTCATGCAAGGCGTGGTGCGCCGCCTGCGCACGCCCGGCGTCGAGGTCACGCTGGTGGATCGCATCCCGGCCGCGCCCAGCGCGGGGCGGGTCACCGCGGTGGTCGCGGACGCCCATGAGTTCCTCGCGCGCCCGGAACCGCGCTTCGACGCCTTGGTCGCCAATCTTTTCCTGCATCACTTCGAGCGCGAGCCGCTGCGCCGGCTGCTCGCCCTTGCCGCGCGCCGCACGCGGGTTTTCGTCGCATGCGAGCCGCGGCGCTCGGCACTTGCGCTGCATGCGAGCCGCCTGCTCGGCTTGCTCGGATGCAACGACGTGACGCGCCACGACGCACTCATCAGCGTGCGGGCCGGCTTCGTCGACCGCGAGCTGTCCGCCTTGTGGCCTTCCGAGGATGGCTGGATGCTGACCGAAGGCCCGGCGCGGCCTTTCGGCCACCTGTTCGTCGCGCGCCGTGCGCCGCTGTGATGCGCTCGTCGTAGGCGGCGGGCCCGCGGGCGCCACCGCCGCGATTCTGCTTGCTCGCGCGGGGCGCAGCGTGGTCGTGCTGGAGAAGGCCGCCTTTCCGCGCCGCAAGGTGTGCGGCGAATTCATCGCCGCCGCCGGCATCGAGCGCTTGCGCAGGCTCGGGCTGGGCGAGCGCGTCGAAGCCCTGGCCGGCCCGGAGATCCGCCGCGTCGCCGTCTGGCTGGGCGAGTCCCAGGTCGAAGCGCCGCTTCCGCGGCCGCCTTGGTGGCGAGGGCGCGGCGGGCCTTATCCGCGCGCCCTGGAGCGCGCCGCGCTGGATGCGCTGCTCCTCGCTCACGCGCAGGAGTGCGGCGCCGAGGTGCTGCAGCCTGCCATCGCGCTCAAACTGAAGCGCGTGCCGGACGGGCTCGTCTGCGAGGCGGCCGCGCGTCGCGGCGGCGCCCCCTTCGAGGTGCACGCGCGCGCCGTAATCGCCGCGCACGGCTCCTGGGAACCCGGCGTTCTCGCTACGCAGCCCCCGCACCTCGCTCCCGCGCCGGACGATCTGCTGGCCTTCAAGGCGCACTTCCGCGGCCGCCTGCCGTCGCACGCCATCGTGCTCGCGCCGTTTCCGGGCGGCTATGCGGGACTCGTGGAAGGCGGCGGCGGCCGGGTGACGTACGCCTGCTGCGTGCGCAGGGATGCGCTGGAGCGCGTGCGCCGGGCGGGGACACCCGCCGGGGACTGCCTGTTCCGGTTTCGCGGCTTCACGCGAGAAACGCCGTGGCTGGCCGCCGGCCCCCTGCGCCCGGGCCGCCGGCCGCTCTACCGCGAAGGCGTCTTTGCGATCGGCAATGCCGCCGGCGAGCCGCACTCGGTGGTCGGCGAAGGCATCACGATGGCGATGCATTCGGCGGCACTGCTGTGCGGGCCGCTCGCCCAGGCGCTGGCCTCGGGCTATTCGCGCCGGGCCGAGCGCGCCGTGGCCGGCGCTTATGCGTGGCGCTGGCGCCGTGATCTGGCCTTCAAGCTGTGGGCGTCGGCGCGGCTGGCCGCGCTCGCCATGCAGCCTTCCGCGCTTTCCGGCAGACTCCTCGCCCGTGCGCCGGCCATGCTCACCTTCGCCGCCCGGATGAAATGAACCGGCTGCGCTGCCTCGCTAAGCCGAACACCAGTCCCGAATGAGCGCCTCGTAAATCGCCACCGACTGGCCGATGCGCTCCATGCTGCAGAACTCATCGGTCTGGTGCGCCATCGCCGCCTCGCCGGGGCCGAGGACTATGGTAGGCGCGCCGGCGTATACCTTGAGCAGGTTGGCCGCATCGGTCATGTAAGGCGCGGTGCGCGCCTGCGGCGCCTCGCCGACGTAGGGCTTGCAGATCTCGAACACCCGCTGCACCCATTCCTGCCCGGGCTCGGTCCACACGGGAGAAAGGTCGGAGAACACGTCGAGCTCGGCGTCTTGCAGCATGCCGCTCAGCTGCTGAAGTACTTTTTCATGGCTCATCCCCGGGACCGTGCGAATGTCGACGCCGATGCTCGCGGCGTCGGGCACGGCGTTCACACTGCTGCCTCCCTCGATGGTGCCGACGTTGAGCGTCGGGCCGCCCATCACTGGGTGCGGCTGCGCGCCGAAGTCGAAGGCTTCCAGGCGCGGTATGGCTTTCGCCGCCTTGTAGATGGCATTCACCCCCAGATGGGGCATCGAGCCGTGCGCCGAGACGCCGCGAAAGCGCGCGTGGAACTTGAGTGACCCCTTGTGCCCGACGAACGGGTAGTTGGACGTGGGCTCGCCCACCACCATGGCGCCGGCCTTGCCCAGAAGCTGCGTCTGCGCGAGGTGCCTGGAGCCCACGCAGCCGCCTTCCTCGCCCGCGGTCAGGACCACCACGAGGCCCGGGGTGCCCTGCAGCTTGTTTGCGAAGGCCTTGCAGGCGAGCAGCATGGCGGCCACGCCGGCCTTCATGTCGGACGAGCCGCGCCCGTACAGCCGGTCGCCGTCGGTCTCGCCGCTGAAGGGATCGCGCGTCCACGGCCGCGCGCCGAGCGGCACCACGTCGAGGTGGCCGGTGAGGCACAGCGGCTTATCCTCGCGCGTGCCGCCGGCGCGGGCGACCACCTGCGTGCGCCGCTCGTCGTATTCGTGGTACTCGACGCGAAATCCCCAGTCGTTCAGCAGCGCGCCGGCGTGGCGCGCGCAGTCGCGCTCTTGTCCCGGCGGATTGACGGTGTCGAAGCGCAGCAGCGACTTGGTGAGGGCAACCGCATCTCGGACCATGGCCCCATGATATCGCTGGACCCGAACTTGCTTGACTGGGGCAGGAGGTTTTCCCATGAAATCAGTCGCCTTGACTTTAGCGCTGCTCGCCTTTGCCGGCTTCAGCGCCGCGCAGGACCCGGGACGCGGCTCCACCCCGCCGGGCACCAGCCAGGACGGCAGCCGCGCCGCCGACGGCGCCATCAAGGGCGGCACCATCGCCCCGGGCGAGCGCAGCGGCATGCCGGATCGCGCCACCTGGCGCTGCAACGAGCTCAGCGGCTCCCTGCGCGAGCAGTGCCTCAAGGACGCCGAGTCCGCAAGCGGGGGCGCGACCCTGCCCAAGCCGGACCCCAACGTGCGCGACCCGCGCCAGGCGCCGCCGCCGCAGAACCCGCGTTAAATGCTACTGTCACGCCGGATCCAACCCGGGAGCTGGCCGTGGCGGTGCTGCGAATCGCGAGAATGGGAAACCCGGTGCTGCTGCGCAAGGCCGCCCCGGTGGAGGACGCGCGCGCACCCGAGATCCGCCGGCTTGCCGCCGACATGCAGGAGACCCTCGAGGACATAGGCGCAAGCGGCCTCGCCGCGCCGCAGGTCTTCGTGAGCAAGCGCGTGGTGGTCTATCGCATCATCGCCTCGCGCATCCCCGCAGGCTCGGGCCTCGAGCCGCGGCCGTGGACCGTGATGGTCAACCCCGTGATTACGCCGAAAACCGACATGACCACGCCGGTGTGGGAGCGCTGCCTGTCCATCCCGGGCCTGCATGGCAAGGTGCCGCGCTACCTCGACATCAGCATCCAGTACCAGGATCTCGACGGAAAAACCATCCGCCACGACGCCCGCAGCTCGTGGGCGGCGCTGCTGCAGCACGAGTGCGACCACCTCGACGGCATCGTCTACCCGATGCGCATGACCGACCTCTCGCTGCTCGCCTTCAACGAGGAGCCGGGCCCGCTCGCGCGCGAAGTGGTGGCCGATCCGAAGGGCATCGACCCGCTGTTCATCGACCTGGTGGAGCGCTGGCCCGGCCGCGCACGCTGGTTCGGCTAGATGGGGTTTGCGCTTTCGATCCTCGACCTCGCGCCCATCGTCGAGGGCGGGGATGCCGCCGACGCGCTGCGCCGCTCGCTCGACCTCGCGCGCCACGCCGAGCGCTGGGGCTACCGGCGCTACTGGGTCGCCGAGCACCACAACATGAAGGGCATCGCGAGCGCCGCGACGTCGGTGGTCATCGGCCATCTCGCCGGCGGCACCTCGACGATCCGCGTCGGCGCC
>DATACE010000008.1:0-5994 GCA_036259215.1 Burkholderiales bacterium
TGGGGCTGCTCGGGCGGCTCCTACGCGCAGCACCAGATCGGCGACAACTTCCCCGGGCTGCTGGAAGGCATCATCCCCGGCTGCTCGTTCCCCGAGGTGGGCTTCGCCACCATCCACATGATCACCGACGGCTGGCTGCTCGACGAGTATTTCAAGGCGAATACGGCGATGTGGACGCCTGAGCAAAGGCGGCTGGTGACCGGCTTCGGCGTGTACGCCACCGCGCCCAATGTGGCGGTCGGCGCGCGGCGCATCGACCCTAAGCCAGGCTCCTCCAGCTGCGCGGCGGTTCCGATCGCGCAGCGCTACGACCCGGTCAGCAACCCGACCGGCGTGCGCTGCACCGTCTACGACCACACGGTCAACGTGTACGGGCGCGACCCGGCCACCGGGTTCGCGCGCAGCCCGCTCGACAACGTGGGCATCCAGTACGGGCTCAAGGTGCTCAATTCGGGCGCGATCAGCGTCGAGCAGTTCCTGGACCTGAACGAGAAGGTCGGCGGCTTCGACAAGGACGCCACGATCAACCCGGCGCGCACGGTCGGCGACCCCATCGCCGCGCGCGCCGCGTACCAGACGGGGCGCCTCACCAGCGGCGGCGGCGGACTGGCCTCCATCCCGATCATCGACTACCGCGGCTACAACGACGAGGTGGCCAATGGCGACATCCACGTCAAATACCACTCGTTCTCGCTGAGGAAGCGGCTGGAGAAGGCCAACGGGCGCACCGACAACCACGTCATGCTGCTCGAGGACAATCGCTTCGGCCTGTACAGCAACACGAGCCCGCTGCTGCAGCGCGCCATCGTCACGATGGACCGCTGGATCACCGCCATCAAGGCCGACACGCGCAACATCCCGCAGATCGAAAAAGTGGTGCAGAACAAGCCCGCCGACCTGCGCGAAGGCTGCAACGAGCGCGGCGTGGCGTCGCCTGCCTTCATCGCCGAGACCCTGACGCGCGACCCGGGCTCGGCCTGCGAGAAGATGTACTCGTCGCACTCGTTCCCGCGCGAGGTTGCCGGCGCCGACATCGCCGCCGACATCATCAAGTGCCAGCTCAAGCCGCTCGCCGCGTCCGACTACGCGGTGGCGTTCAGCCCGGCGCAATGGGCGCGGCTGCAGGCCATCTTCCCGGCCGGCGTGTGCGACTGGTCCAAGCCCGGCGTCGAGCAGCAGGACTTGCTGGGGACCTGGGTTTTCCTGGACTAGACCGCAGCCCGTCCTTTCCCCCAGGGGAGGCCGACAGGCCTCCCTTTCTTTTTGCTATGCCGGTCGGAGCACTTTGGCCGAGATTTCCGGGATCAGGGCGAGCACCTGGCGCGCGAGCGGCGTGGCCGGACGCTGGGCGGAGGTGACCAGCGACACTTGGATCGAGAGCTTCGGCCGCACGATCGGGCGCAGCGCGAACCCCTCGCCCGCGGCGTAACCTTTGACGGAGGTCAGCGGCAGCACCGCGTGGCCATAGCCTTCGCGCACGAGGTCGAGGATCGACTCGGTGCCGTCGCACTCCAGCGCGATCACCGGCTTCAGCCCGAACTGCGCGAGCTGCGCCTCGATGCGCATGCGGTTGGCGTTGGGGCGGCTGGGCACGATGAGCGGGTAGCCCGGCAGCTCCCGGACCGCCACCGGCCCGCGCGCGGCCTTCTTGCCGGCCATGCTGACCAGAAACATCGGCGCCTCGAGCAGCGGCCGGATCTCGATCGCCGGCGAAGGCGCCGGGTTGAACACCAGGCCGATGTCGGCGCGTCCGGTCGTGACCCACTCGACCACCGCCGCCGACAGGCCTTCCATCATGCCAATCGAGCCGTGGCGGAAGCGCTCGCGAAACGTTCTCACCAGCGGCACGGTGAAAAGCCGCTCAAAGGTGGGCGGCAGGCCGACCACCACGTGCCCGGTCGGTGCGCCGCGCAGCCCCTCGAGCTCCTCGCGCGTGCGGCTCACCTGCATCAGGATGCCGCGCGCGTGCACCAGCAGCCGCCGTCCCGCTTCTGTGGGCACCACGCCGCGGCCGTTGCGGTAGAGCAACGGCTGCTTCAGCTCTACTTCGAGCTTGCGCACGCGGTGGCTCAGCGCCGACTGGGCAATCGATAGCAGCGCGGCCGCGCGGCTGAAGCTGCCGAGCTCGGCGACATGCACGAAATAGTCGAGCTGGCGAAGGTCCATGGCGTGCGGCCATGGTATCTTGAATCCAGCTAGCAGCTATTGCGATATCGCCGTTCCTTGTCGCTGTGCGTTCGGCCAAGAATGGCGCCATCAGGGGAAGAGGGGGAAAGACCATACGTTTGACCAACTGCGGGGCGCTGCTTTGGGTGCAGCCGGCCGCCGACGAGGCGCAGGTGCGTCGGCTCGCGGGCGAGATGCGCGGGCAGGTGCAAGCCTGCCTCGCGCTCGACCAGCCGCTCGCATACATCTATGGGTGGGGCGGGGAGGCGGCCGTAGACAACGGGGCGCGTCGTCTATCTTCGATCGGGGCATGGGCCGGCGCGTCTGCGGACGCGGCGGCGCCTTACCACTACGTTGTTGCGACCGACGTCGAAGCCGGCTGGGACGAGGAGCTCAACCGCTGGTACGCGGAAGAGCACATGCCCGGGCTTGCCGCGGTGCCGGGCAATGTGCGCTGTGCGCGCCTGCGCAGCGACGATGGGGCGCCGCGCTATCACGCCTGCTACGACCTGGTGTCGCCGCAGGTCCTCGAGCGGCCGGAATGGCTGGCGGTGCGCCACACCGAGTGGAGCAGCCGCGTGCGTCCGCATTTCCGCAATACCGTCCGGCTCATGTTCCGCACGCTGCGCGATGATCGCTGAGCCGCTGCCGTCCTATCATCCCGCGCCCAGCCGGCCGCGGCTGCGCCTGCCGGCGCTCGCCTGCGATGCGCACGCCCACGTCCTCGGGCCGCGCGCGCGCTTTCCGTTCGCCAAGGGCCGCAGCTTCACGCCCGCCGACGCCCCGAAGGAGCGCCTGTTCGCCCTGCACGAGAAGCTGGGCATCGCGCGCGGCATCGTGGTGCAGTCGGCCTGCCACGGGTTCGACAATTTCGTGACCACCGACGCCATTGCCGCCAAAGGCGGCGCCTATCGCGGCGTCGCCATCGTGCCGGCCGACGTGGCCACGAACGAGCTGCGCCGCCTGGACGCGTTGGGCTTCTGCGGCGCACGCTTCAACTTTGTGCCGCACCTCGGCGCGGCGCCCGCGCTCGATAAGGTGGCGGCGCTCGCCGGGCGCCTGGCCAGTCTCGGCTGGCATCTGCGCGTCAACGTGCCAAGCGCGCTCATCGAAGAAGTCGGCGCGAAGCTCAAGCACTCCCCGGTGCCGGTGGTGATCGAGCACATGGGGCGCATCGACGCTTCGCTTGGCCTGGAGCAGCCGGCATTCGGCGCGCTGCGGCGCCTTATGGAGAACGAGCGCTTCTGGGTCGAGGTGAGCGGCGCCGTGCCGTTCGCGCGCCTGCTGGTGGCGCAGTTCGGCAACCGCGTGCTGTGGGGCACCGGCTGGCCGCACCAAGACGTGGAAACGCCGCCCGACGACGGGCGCCTGGTCGACCTCCTGGGCGAAATCGCCCCGTGCGAGGCGCAGCTGCACGCGCTGCTCGTGAAGAACCCACAGCGCCTGTTCCGCTTCGACGCCCCCGTGCGGCGCCGCCGCTGATTCCGAATCGCCCCCGAAATCGGGGTCAGAGCCCGATTGCCTAATCGAGCTCTGACCCCGATTGCAGCGCAAGGCGCGTCCAGGCAACGAAGGGAGATCCCCACACCTCGACGCGCCGCAGCCCAGGTAGCGGCTCGTCGTCGCGGGCAAGATGCGTGTCGCCGTGGATTAGGAGCACCTTTCCAGGACGCCGCGCCGCCAGGTTCTCCAATCGATTCCGAAGACTTTCGAACCCATCGCGCGGGAACGCGAAGAACGGGTTGGCCTGCATCAGAACCACGAGACCGCTGCGGCTTTCGGCGAGCGCGGCGGCCTCGTCCAGCCATGACATCACGGCTTTCATGCGCGCCGCGTGCTCGGGATGGCGGATGTGGTTGTCGTGGCCGGGCACGTTGAGCGCGACGAACACGCGGCCGCCGGCCTCCCAGCGCACGTGCTCGCAATGCTCGCCCTGCTGGCGCACCAGGTTGAAGATCGTTTCGCCGTAGCAGAAGTGCTCGCGCCATCTGGCCAGGCGCGCGAGCGGGTCGCGGCAATTGGACCACTCGTTGTCGCCCGGCAGCAGGAGAAACGGGTGGCGGATGCGCGTGAATTGTTCTTTTCGCCTTGCAAGCCAGTCATCCGTGCAGGCCTGCGCGGACGAGCCGATATCGCCGACGTGGACCACGAAGGCGAGGCTCTCGGCGTTCATTTCGGCGATCACGCGGTCCAGGCGCCTCGCTTCCGGCTCGGAGTAAGGCGCGTCGCCCAGCACGCCGAAGACCAGCACCGCGTCTTCGGGGATGGGGGCGAGCTGGGCACAGCCGGCCAGAAAAGCGAAAACCAGGGACAGACCGCGTTTTCCCACTTCTTGGAAAACGTGGTCTGTCCCTGAATTCAAACGCCGTAGGCCTTGCGAAGAAGAGTGAGCGGGTGAGCCTTTTCGGCCTTAGCGGCGTCTTCGCCCATTCCCTGCATGATGTGGCGCGCGGCGATGGGACAGTCGGAGCTGACGTAGTCCGGCTGCGCCTCGGCCATCTGCCGGAACACGGGGCGGCCGATCTTCATGGAGTTGTCGAAGTACTCGGTTTTCACGCCCCAGGTGCCGTCGTGGCCGGAGCAGCGCTCCACGGTTTTCACCTCGGTGCCGGGGACCGCTTCCAGCATCTCGCGCGTCTTCTGCCCCATGTTCTGCACGCGCGAGTGGCAGGGGATGTGATACGAGACCTTTCCGAGGGGCTGCTTGAAGTCCGCCTTGAGCAACCCGTCTTTCTTCCTCGCGATGAAGTATTCGAACGGATCCCACATGGCATCGCGCACCGCGAGGGTGTCGGGATCCTCCGGGTACATGAGCGGCAGCTCCTGCTTGAACATGAGGGCGCACGAGGGCACCGGGGCGAGGATCGCATAGCCTTCTCGGGCGTATCGCGCCAGCACGGGCATGTTCTTCCGCTTCAGGGAATCGACGCCCTTAAGGTCGCCCAGCTCGAACTTCGGCATGCCGCAGCACGCCTCCTTCTCCACGATCACGTACGGGATCTCGTTATGCGCGAGGATCGCGAGCAGGTCGTGGCCCATGCCCGGCTCGTTGTAGTTCACGTAGCAGGTGGAAAAGATCGCCACCTTGCCTGGCGTCTTGGCGCCGTCCTTGACCGGCGAGGGCCCGGATTTTTCCGCGTGGGATCGAAAGCGCTTGTGCGTGTACGGGGGTAACTCGCGATCCTTGTGAACCCCAAGCACCGACTGCATCGCCCCGCGCGCGAGGGAGTTGCGGTTCACGAAGTTCACCGTCTGCGCCACCACCGGGATGGCGGCAAGCTTGCCCATGGCGTCGGTGGACGAGAGCAGGCGGTCGCGGAATTTGATCCCTTTCTCGAACTTGATCGCCTTCGCGCGCAGCATGACGTGTGGGAAATCCACGTTCCACGGATGCGGCGGAACGTAGGGGCATTTCGTCATGTAGCAAAGGTCGCAGAGGTAGCACTGGTCCACGACCTTCCAGTAATCCTCCTTCTTCACCCCGTCGACCTCCATGGTGGACGACTCGTCCACGAGGTCGAACAGGGTGGGGAAGGCGGTGCACAGGCTGACGCAGCGGCGGCAGCCGTGGCAGATGTCGAAGATGCGCTCGAGCTCCTTCTCGGCCTTCGCCTGGTCCCAGAACCCGGGGCTTCTCCAGTCGAGCGGGTGCCGGGTCGGCGCTTCGAGCGAGCCTTCTTTCATTGAATCTGCTGAAATCCGGGGGGTCAAAGCCCCGATCTTACGACTACCTGTGCACGACTCCCACGGCCACACGGCGGCGCGGGCTGCGCACCGCCACCCTCGGCAGCTGGGGCAGCAGCCGGGACGCCGACTGCCGCCAGCTGC
>DATACE010000009.1:0-3756 GCA_036259215.1 Burkholderiales bacterium
CCCATGTTGTAGGCGAGCCAGTTCATCTCCCAGCTGCCGAACAGGCGCCTGCGCGCAGCCGCCACCTTCGGATCGTCGAGCGCGAGCTTGCCGGGCGGCTCCTCGAGCGCGACCTTGCGCACGTCCGCCGGATCGACCGGCACCCAGCCGCGGCCCTCGGCAAAGAATTCGGCCCGGCAATGCTGGGCGCGCGTGACCGAAGGCGTGCCGACGCCCAGGCTGCGATAGCCGTGCGCCGAGGGCGCGATGCGCAGCCCGTAGACGTCGCGCGCCGGCACGTCCACCGAGCGCGCCAGGCCGACGAACATGGCGTTCAGGTCGCCGCACTTGCCGCCGAAGTTGCCCGTTTCCAGCATCGACTTGATGTCGCCCCAGCCGCAGCCGCGCACCTTGGGATCGCGGAACGTGTTCTCCACGATCCACTCGTAGATCGCGCGCGCCTTGTCCACGTCGGTGCGCGCGCCCTTCACGATGCCCTGGGCGGTCTTGCGCACGATGCCGTCGGTCGGTATGTATTCCGTCGGTGCGGTGAAGAAGGCGCGCTGCCCCGCGCTCAGGCGCTGCGCCGGCGCCACCGGCGCGGACGGGTCGACCATGCGGTCGCGCGTTGCGAAGCGGCTGGCAAGCTCCAGATACGGATCGGCGACGCCGGCGGGCCACTCCGCGTAAAGCATGCGCGCGCCGTATTTGCCGTCGTTCAACACCTCGGTGCGCGCGGCGTTGCCGGACCAGCTGTTGCCCAAGGTGCGCTGCCATCCGGTATCCGCCGCGAGCGGCAACGGCAGCCACACGCGCGACACGCCTTCAGGCAGCTGCAGCTCGACTCGGGTGACGACCTCGAAAGTGCGCCACTCGACGCTCGCCCGGGCCGAATGCCAGGGCAAAGCCGCGACGGCGGACGCGGAAAGACCTGCTTTGAGGAAAACTCTTCGGTTCATGGATTTACTTTACCGCAACGTTGACGGGGGTGCGCTGGACCGCATTGTTTCCGAATCCCGACAGGTCCCAGCGCGGCTGCAGCGGCTGGCGGTTTCCCAGCGCATCGGTTGCGCGGCAGGCGAGCTCGTGCTCGCCCGGCGACGCCTCCCAGTCGATGTGCCATGCCTGCCAGGCGTAAGGGCCGGGCGGTGGATCGACGACGGCTTTTCGCCATGCGCCGTTGTCGGAGAACTCGACCTCGACGACGGGCGCCGATCCGGACCAGGCGCGCCCGGCGATCTGCGTGTGGCCGGGAGGCACCGTGCGGCGGCGGCCATAGAAATCGGGAATGCCCGGCGGCGCCATCAGCGAGTTGACCCGCATGCGCCGGCACGGCTCGCCTTTCTCGCCGGGGGCGCTGCGGAAATGGTAGCTGGAAGCCTGCTGCAGGCCGTCAAACGGCTTATCGATCGCCTCGATCTCGCGCAGCCACTTCACGCTCGCCATGCCGTACCAGCCCGGTACCACCAGGCGCAAAGGCGCGCCGTGCTGCGGCAGCAGCGGCGCGCCGTTCATGGCGTAGGCCACCAGCACTTCCTCGCCCATCGCCTCGGCCGGACCGAGGCTGCGGGCGAACTCGTGCTCGACGCCGCGATCGAAGCCGCGGTCGGCGCCGCGAAACACGATGTCCTGGACATTCGCTTCCAGTCCTGCACGCTCGAGAAGCAGGCGTAGCGGCACGCCGGTCCACTCGGCCGTGGACACGCCCTCCTCGACCCACGGCACGGACGGATAGCGCGGCGAAAGCTGTGCCCGGCCATTGCCCGCGCATTCCAAAGTAACGCGCAGCGTGCGGGATGGCAGGCCCTTGAGCTGCGTCAGGCCGATCTGGAAAGCCGCCTTCACCCGGCCCGAGACCTTCAGCGGCGCTTCCGTCTCGGGCGGAATGTCGAAGTGGATCAGCAGATAGTGCAACCCGGCCGGCGTAACGTCGTAGCGCAACGCCTCCAGCGGCATGCCGTGGTTGCGCCCGGCAAGCCCGAGCTCCTCCGCGGTGTAGCGGCCGACGATGGGCGGACGGCGTGCGGACATCGCGCCGATTTTATATGCTGGCGGCAATGCACAAGAATTGGCCGGAGGCGCCGCCCGGATCGGCGGGCGCGAACTCGCGTCAGCCGCCCAGGTGGGTGCTGCGTTGAGCTGAGCCATGGACCTCGAGCATTTCCTCGCGCAGCTGCCCAAAGGCGACCTGTGGATATTCGGCTATGGCTCGCTCATGTGGTCGCCGGGGTTCTCGTACAAGCAACAGGCGCCCGGGCGCCTGTATGGCTATCACCGGGCGCTGTGCATCCTCTCTACGCGCTATCGCGGCACGCGGCGCAAGCCTGGCCTGGTCATGGGTCTATGCCGCGGCGGCTCCTGCTGGGGCATGGCCTTTCGCGTCGATGCGAGGCGCGTGCGTGCCGCGTTGTGGCGGCTATGGCAGCGCGAAATGCCGCGGCGCGTGTATGCCCCGCGGCTGGTCGAGGTGCAGCTGCGCTCGGGGCGCCGGGTGAGTGCGCTCGCCTTCCTTGCCGATCCGGCGCATCCCGCGTACGTGCGCGAGCTGGACCTTCACGGCCGTGCTCGCCTGGTAGCGCAGGGCATGGGCCAGCGCGGCCTGTGCGTCGACTACATCCGCAATACCATCGAGCACATGCAAACGGTCGGCGTGCGCGACCCGCACCTCGAGCGCATCCTGCACGCCGCGCTCGCGCTGCGCACGAATGGCTCGGGCAAGCGCGTGCAGGCGGTGGTTCCCGCCGCCGAACGGCAGCCGGAAGCTACCGCGGCGCGGGACGTTCTGCCGCCGCGCCCATCCGGCGCAAGGCCTCGGCGAGGCGCGCGCGCTGCGTCGCGAAATTGAGCCGCACGAACTGCGGCGCCCCGAACTGCGCGCCCGGCGAAAGCGCCACGCCGCGCTCGAGGAAGTGCGCGTAAGGATCTTTCTCCAGGGAAGCGCAATCGATCCAGGCCAGGTAGGTGGCTTCCACGTGCGCCATCGGCAGACCGACAGAGGCTTGGACCAGATCGCGGTTGCCGCGCAGGTAGTCTAGCTGCGCCTGAAGCCAGGCATCGCCGTCGCGGAATGCCGCGAGCGTCGCCTCGTAGCCGAACACCGAAGGCGAATGCAGCACGTGCGCGTTCACCTCCGCGGCGAATGCCCGGCGCAGTGCCTCATCTTCGATGATCGCCCAGGCGCACCCAGACGAAGGAAAGTTGAAGGTCTTGCTCGCGGACATCATGGTCACCGTGCGGCGCGACACCTCGGGCGCCAGGCTTGCGATCGGCACGTGCCGCTTGCCCGCGTCCAGCACCAGGTCGCAATGGATTTCGTCGGAGACGATGACGAGGTCGCGGGTGAGCGCAGCGAGGCGCTCCAGCTCCTCCCGCCGAAATACGGTGCCGCCGGGGTTCTGAGGATTGCAGAGGAAAAACAGCCGGCTCTCCGGTCGCAGGGCGCCTCGCAGCCGATCTTCGTCGAAAAGCCATCTCCCGCGCTGCAGCACCAGCGGGATGGCGGTATGCGCGCGCGGCGCGAGCTCGGCGGCCCGCGTCAGGTGCTGGTATACCGGCGTAGGAACCAGGATATGGCCCTCCGCAGGCACCAGCTTGCGCGCAGCCAGGTGCAGCCCCGGCACCACGCCGGGAAGGAACACGATCCACGAAGGCTCAATGCGCCAGCCGTAGCGCCGCTCCATGCGCTCGACAAGCGCCGCGCGCAGGGCCTCGGGCGGCGTGGTATAGCCGAAAACGCCGTGCTCCACGCGGGCGGCTAGCGCCGCCACCACCGCGGGC
>DATACE010000010.1:0-8121 GCA_036259215.1 Burkholderiales bacterium
ACTTCGCCGGCTGGCTGCACCGGCATTTCCGCTACAAGGGCTTTCGTACCCAGCTCGGCCCGACCAACGGCTCGATGGGCTACGGCTACCCCGCGGCGGTGGCTGCGAAGCTGGCGCAGCCGCAGCGCAACGTCATCGCGGTGTGCGGGGACGGCGACTTCCTTATGAACGGCCAGGAAATTGCCACTGCGGTGCAGTATGGCGCCGCGTTCGTCGCCCTGGTCGTCAACAACGGCTTGTACGGCACCATCCGCATGCATCAGGAACGCGAGTATCCCGGGCGCGTGTTCGGCACGGACCTCAGGAATCCGGACTTTGCCGCCTATGCGCGCGCTTTCGGCGGACACGGCGAGACGGTGACGCGCACCGGGGACTTCGCGCCCGCCTTCGAGCGCGCGCAGGCATCGGGCAAGCCGGCGCTGGTCGAGCTCAAGATCGACCCGGACGCCATCACGCCGGCCACCACGCTGTCGGCGATCCGGGAGAAGGCCCTCAGGTCAAAGCAATGAAGTCCGGGTCGTCCTGGTGGGCGCGCTCGAACTGCAGGAAATCGTAGTAGCCGCAGCGCGGGCTGTCGGGGTATTCGCGGCATACCGCCGGGCGCGATTCGTACACCGTGCAGCGGCGCTTTTCCTGGTCGAACAGCATGCAGGTGGAGTCGAACACCTTGTCCTTCTTGTGCCGTAGCAGCCGCACTTTCTCCACCGGGTCGTACTTCGTGAAGCGCTCCTCGGCCTGCTTGTAGGCCAGGCCGAAATGCCGGCCCAGCCGCTCGATGTCGCGCGGCGTGACCTCGATTTCGGGATAGCTGCAGCAATAGCCGGGGCACTTCAGGCAGGAGTACTTCGTACGTACGGGAACCGGGAACGGCTTGGCCTTTTTCATTCGTTCGATCTTGATGAAGGCAAGCCGCGGATTGTACGCGTGTCGATTAAATTTTTCCCGCCCTAACCCTTTCCGGCGCGGCGCCCGTTCCAACTTCAAGCATGCCAATTGCAGTACAAGCGAAATCGACGCGACGGATAGAATCCGTATGCATGGGGGAGGAGGCGCCGGACGAAGAGCTCATGCTCGCCTATCGCGGCGGGGATGCCGGCGCCTTCGACCTCCTCTACCAGCGGCACCGCACGCGGCTGTTCCGCTTCGTCCTGCGCAGCATTCACAGCCGCGGCGTCGCCGAGGAGCTGTACCAGGAGGTCTGGATGCGGGTAATCGAGGCGCGCGGCTCGTATGCTCCCAAGGCGCGCTTTACCACCTGGCTCTACACCATTGCGCACCACCGCATGGTCGACCATTGGCGCCGCGCCGGGCTTTCGCTGGTTTCCCTGGGGGATGAAGACGTCGCGGTCGCCGCCGCGGACCCCGCCCGGCAGGCGGAGGGTCGCGCGGCGCTGGTGAGGTTCGCCGCGGCGCTCGAAAGCCTGCCGCCGGCGCAGCGCGAAGCGTTCCTGCTGCACGAGGAAGCCGGCCTGAGCGTCGCCGAGATCGCGGCGGCCACCGGATCCAGCGAAGAGGCGGCGAAAAGCCGCCTGCGCTACGCACTCGCCAAGCTGAAGGCGGCGGCCGATGGCTGACGAGCGCGATCCGCTGGTGTCGCGGCGCTACCGTGAGCTCGGGGCCGAGGAGCCGCCGCCCGCCGTGGACGAGGCCATCCTCGCTGCATCCCGCCGTGCGCTCGGTTCGCGGCGCCGCTGGTACCTTCCGCTCGCCGCGGCCGCGGTCGCCGTACTCGCTGTGGGCGTGACGCTGCATGTCCAGCGCGAGCAGCCCGATCCGCAAGAGTTGCGGCGGGACCGTCAGGGCGAGGCGAGGCAAGAGCGCTCTGCTAAGCCAATGCAAGACAGCGCGCCGGCACGGGCGCCCGCGGCGGCGGATGCGATGCGGGAAAGCCCGGAGCAATTCCTGGAACGGATTGCAGAGCTGCGGAAACACGAAAAGCACGAAGAGGCCGACAAGGCGCTGGCGGATTTCAGGCAGCGGTATCCGGATTACCGGATCGGGCAGGAGATGCTGGAGAGAATCGAGCGGAGATGAATCGGGCTCTGACCCCGATCTCGAATTCGGGCTCTGACCCCGATTAGTGGTGCAGTATCTTGGAGAGGAACTGCTGGGCGCGCTCGGAGCGGGGGGTGCCGAAGAAGGCGTCGGTCTTGGCGTCCTCGACGATGCGGCCGCCGTCCATGAAGATGACGCGGTGCGCGACCTTGCGCGCGAAGCCCATCTCGTGGGTAACCACCATCATGGTCATGCCTTCCTTGGCGAGCTGCACCATGACGTCGAGCACCTCGTTGATCATCTCCGGGTCGAGCGCCGAGGTGGGCTCGTCGAACAGCATGGCCAGCGGGTCCATGGAAAGCGCCCGCGCGATGGCCACGCGCTGCTGCTGGCCGCCGGAGAGCTGCGCCGGGTACTTGTCCTTGTGGTCGATGAGGCCCACCCGGTCGAGCAGCTTCAGCCCCTTGTCGCGCGCTTCTTCCTGGCTGCGCCCGAGCGCCTTCACCTGGCCCAGGGTGAGGTTCTGCGTAACCGTCATGTGCGGAAACAGCTCGAAGTGCTGGAACACCATGCCGACGCGCGCGCGCAGCTTGGGCAGGTTGGTCTTCGGGTCGCCGACCGACACGCCGCCGACGGTGATCTCGCCTTTCTGGAAGGGCTCGAGCGCGTTCACGCACTTGATGAGCGTGGACTTGCCGCTGCCCGAGGGGCCGCACACCACCACCACCTCGCCCTTGGCGACCTCGGTGGAGCAGTCTATGAGCACCTGGAAGCTGCCGTACCACTTCGACACGTTGCGGATGGAAATCATCGGACGATGGCGATCCTATCCTGAAGGCGGCGCACCAGCATGGACAGCGAGTACGAAATGACGAAATACACCACGGCCACGAAGGTGTACATCTCCACCAGGCGGTAGTCGCGGTTCGCGATCTTCGCCGCCGCGCCGAAGAAGTCGGTGGCGGAGATGACGTATACCAGCGAGGTGTCCTGGAACAGGATGATGGTCTGGGTGAGCAGCACCGGCAGCATGTTGCGGAACGCCTGCGGCAGCACCACCTGCACCATGGTGTGGCGGTAGGTGAGGCCGAGCGCGTAGCCCGACCATACCTGGCCGCGCGGGATGGACTGGATGCCGGCGCGCATGATCTCGCAGTAGTACGCCGCCTCGAACATGGTGAAGGTGATGGCCGCGGACAGGAAAGCGCCGATCGGGATCGGCCGGTCGGCGCCGACCAGCCAGGCGGCGATATACGGCACCAGGAAGAAGAACCAGAAAATCACCAGCAGCAGCGGGACCGAGCGCATCAGGTTGACGTAGCCGCCGGCCAACATCGACAGGATGCGAAACGGCGACAGGCGCATGAGCGCGAGCAGCGTGCCGAAGACGATGCCGCCGCTCATGGCGATCAGCGTCAGCGTTACGGTGAAGGTCATGCCGTCCCGGAAGAGGTAGGGCAGGGAGGTGCGGATCACCTCGAAGTCGTAGCCTTCGAACATGGCCTAGTGGCCCGCCTGCGGCCCGGCGCCCGCGGCGATCAGCCCGGGCACGCGCACCTTCTTCTCGAGCGCGCGCATCAGCAGCACGACCACCAGGTTGGTGAGGAGATAGATCACCGTCGCGGTGGCGAAGGCCTCGAACACCCGGAAACTGAACTCCTGCATCGCCTTGGCGCGGCCGGTGAGCTCCAGCAGCCCGATGGTCAGCGCGACCGAGGAGTTTTTGATGACGTTCATGAACTCGGAGGTGAGCGGCGGCAGGACGATGCGGAAGGCTTGCGGCAGGATCACGTGCCGGTAGCACTGGCCCCCGGTGAGCCCCATGGCGGTCGCCGCCTGGCGCTGGCCGCGCGGCAGCGAATTGACGCCCGCGCGCACCTGCTCGGCGACGCGCACGGAGGTGAAAATGCCCAGGCACAGCACCGCTGGCCAGTACATGCCCCACGGCGGGGGCATCTGTTTGACCCAGTCGCCCAGCGCGGTGGGCAGGAGCTCCGGCACGACGAAGAACCACAGGAACATCTGCACGATGAGAGGAATGTTGCGGAAGATCTCGACGTACAGGTTGCCCGCGCGCACTACCCAGCGCATCTGCGTGGTGCGCAGCGTGCCGACGATCGAGCCGATGGTGAGCGCGATGAGCCAGGCGGCCAGGGCTGTCGCGAGCGTCCAGCCCAGGCCGACCAGGAGGTAGTGCAGATAGGTGCCGGTGCCCCCCGGCTCGGCCTCGAACAGGACCTGCCAGTGCCAGGCGTAGTTCACCGGCGAAAGGGACCGGGGTTACTTGTAGTCGGCGGGGTCGCCCGAATCGGTCGGGTTGGAAATCACCTTCTTCAGCTGCGCGCTCATCGGCACGTTGAGGTTGATGTTCCGCGGCGGGATGGGCTTCTGGAACCACTTCTGGTAGATGCCGTTGATGGCGCCCGACTTGTACGTATTGACCATGGCCGCGTCCACCACCTTCTTGAAGGCAGCATCGTCGCGGCGCAGCATGATGCCGTAGGGCTCGACCGACAGCGCCTCGGCGGAGATCACGTAGTCCTTCGGGCTGCGCGATTGCGCGACCAGGCTGTAGAGCAGGATGTCGTCCATGACGAAGGCCACCGCGCGCCCGGTCTCCACCATCTGGAACGCCTCCGGATGGCCGTTGGCGGAGATGATGTTCATGCCCATGTTCTGCTGGCTGTTGATCTCGGTGATCTGCTTGATGTTGGTGGTGCCGGCGGTGGACACGACCGTCTTGCCCTTGAGGTCGGTCAGCTTGCCGATCTTTGCCGAGCGCTTGGTGACGAAGCGGTTGGCGGTGACGAAGTGGGTGATGGTGAACTCCACCTGCTTCTGGCGCTCGAGGTTGTTGGTGGTCGAGCCGCACTCGAGGTCCACCGTGCCGTTGGCCATCAGCGGAATGCGGTTGGCCGAGGTCACCAGCTGGTACTTGACGTCGAGCTTCTGCATCTTCAGCTCGCGCTTCACCGCGTCGACGATGCGGTGGCACAGGTCCATGGCATAGCCGATCGGCTGCTGCTTGTCGTCATAGTAGGAAAGCGGGACCGAGGCGTCGCGGTGCCCGATGGTGATGCTGCCGGTGTCCTTGATCTTCTTGAGGGTGCCTTCCTGGGCGCCCGCGGTGGTGGCGAGCGCCGCGGCGGCAAGGCCGGCGAACAGGAGAATCGCGCGCTTCATGGGGGTACTCCTTTTAAATTGTGGGAAATTCTACGTCAGCTGGCGGCGGCGAGGCTGCGCACGCGCGCGGCGACCGCGCCGAGCAGCGAGACGCCGAAAATGGGGTCGGTTCTCACCAGGTTCAGGAAGACCGGCCGGTTGATGGCGAGCAGGATGCAGTCGGTGTCGGCCGCCGCGTTCGCGGCCCGCGCCGACTGGTCGACCAGGGCCATCTCGCCGAACACCCCGCCCGGGCCGACGCGCTCGACCGTGGCGCCGCGCAGCGAGATCGCCACCCGCCCTTCCATCACGACATACATGAAGGCACCGGTTTGCCCCTGGACCATGATGACCTTGCCGCGCTCGTAGCGCACCCGCGCCGCCTCGCCCAGCCCCTTGTCCAGCGCGGCCAGCAGCGGCTTGTCGAACACGCGCGTTTCCTTGAGGGCGGCCGGCAAGGACGCAGTCTCGGATAGCCGCGCCAGCATGGCGCGCAGCCGCGCGATCATGATGCCGAGCAGCATGAGCGCGAACTCGGGCTTCTGCCGCAGGGCGCCCTGGAATTGCTTCTCGTCCAGCGAGATTACCTCGCAGGCGGTCTGCGCCTGGGCGGTGGCGCTGCGCGGCGATTCGCTGATGGCCGCCATTTCGCCGAACACCTCGCCCGGCCGGACCCTGCCGATGGGCTGGCCGCGCGCGAGCAGCGCGACTTCTCCGCGCAGCAGGAGGTACATCTTGTCGCGCTTGAGGAGCAGGCGGCTCGCCTTCTCGTTCTCGGCGAAGAACCGGGTGCCGGCGGCCACGGTCTCGGCCCTGCCGGCGGACTCGAAAAACGCGCGCGCCACCGCCGGCTGGTAGGCCGGCGCGGCTGCCGGCGCCTGCGGCGCGCTTTTTGCCGGCTTGCTGAAGTCGAGGTCATCCATCCGCAGGCGGCATGATAGTGCCAGAATCGCCGCATGACGCAGCCGGTGCGCATCGAGCACGACCTGCTGGGGGACCGCGCGGTTCCGGCCGGCGCCTATTACGGCATCCACACCCTGCGCGCGCTGGAGAACTTTTCCATCAGCGGCACGGCGATCGCGATCTATCCCGACCTGGTGGCCGCGCTCGCCTGCACCAAGCAGGCTGCGGCCATCGCCAACAGCGAGCTCGGGCTGCTGGACGAGCGCCGGGCGATGGCGATCCGCCTGGCGTGCGAGGAAGTGCGCGAAGGCAAGCTCGCCGAGGAGTTCGTAGTCGACGTGATCCAGGGCGGAGCGGGTACCTCGAGCAACATGAATGCGAACGAGGTGATCTGCAACCGGGCGCTCGAGCTGCTCGGCCGCCCCAAGGGCGACTACCGGGAGCTGCATCCGCTGGATCACGTGAACCTCTCGCAAAGCACCAACGACGTCTATCCGACTGCGGTGAAGCTGGCCCTGAACTTCGGCATCCGCCGCCTGCTCACGGAGATGGCGTCGCTGCGCAAGGCTTTTTCGGACAAGGCCGTCGAATTCGACAGCGTGCTCAAGGTGGGCCGCACGCAGCTGCAGGATGCGGTGCCCATGACCCTCGGCCAGGAGTTCTCCACCTACGCGGTGATGCTCGGCGAAGACGAGCAGCGCCTGTCCGAGGCCGCCACGCTGATCCGCGAAATCAACCTCGGGGCGACCGCCATCGGTACCGGGATCAACGCCCACCCCGACTACGCGGCGCTGGTGACCCGGCGCCTGTCGGAGGTCTCGGGAATCGACCTCATGGTTTCGCCCAACCTGATCGAGGCGACCCAGGATGCGGGCGCCTTCGTGCAGCTCTCGGGCGTGCTCAAGCGCATCGCCGTGAAGCTTTCCAAGACCTGCCACGACCTGCGCCTGCTTTCGTCGGGGCCGCGCGCCGGCATCGGCGAGATCAACCTGCCGGCGGTGCAGGCGGGCTCCTCGATCATGCCGGGCAAGGTGAATCCGGTCATACCCGAGGTGGTGAACCAGATCGCCTTCGAGGTGATCGGCAACGATGTCACCGTCACCATGGCCGCCGAGGCGGGCCAGCTGCAGCTCAATGCCTTCGAGCCGATCATCGCGCACAGCCTGTTCAAGAGCCTCGCGCACCTCGCCGCCGGCTGCCGCACGCTGGAAGAGCGCTGCGTGAAGGGCATCACGGCCAACCGCGAGCGCGCGCGCCGGCTGCTGGACGAGTCCACCGCGCTGGTCACGGCGCTCACGCCGTACCTCGGCTATGCGGCTTGCACGGAGATCGCCCAGGAGGCGCTTGCCACCGGCAAGCGGGTGTACGACCTGGTGCTTTCGAAGAAGCTGATGACCGCGGAGCAGCTCGACCAGATACTGCGGCCCGAGATGCTGACCCGGCCGCACTACGGCACGGCGCACAACACGCGAGACCCGTGATGAAGCTCATGTGGCAGCCTTCGGAGCAGGCGATCGAGCAGGCGCAGCTCACCCAGTTTGCGCGCCAGGTGATCCGCAAGCGGCGGCTGGAGATCAACAGCTACCCCGAGTTCTACCGCTGGTCGGTGGAAAGCCCGGAAGAGTTCTGGTCGGACCTGTGGGACTTCGGCGGCGTGCTCGCTTCGCGCAAGGGCGCCACCGTGCTGGTCGACGGCGAGAAGATGCCCGGGGCGCGCTGGTTTCCGGACGCGCGCCTGAATTTTGCCGAGAACCTGATGCGCCGCGGCGACCGCGGCGATGCCTTCGTCTTCTGGGACGAATCGGGCTTTCGCCGCCGCGTGTCGTACGCCGACCTGTACAGCGACGTGTCGCGCGCGGCGCAGGCGCTGCTCGCCCTCGGCCTGCGCCCGGGCGACCGCGTAGCGGCGTTCATGCCCAACATTCCGGAGGCCGGCATGCTCGCCCTGGCGGCCCTGTCGCAGGGCATCGTCTGGTCGTCCTGCTCGCCCGACTTCGGCGTGGACGGGGTGCTCGAGCGCTTCGGCCAGATCGAGCCCAAGGCGCTGTTCTGCGCCGACGG
>DATACE010000011.1:0-7745 GCA_036259215.1 Burkholderiales bacterium
CTCGCGCGCGCACACGCTCCCGAGCATCCGTGGGACGTCGCGAAGCTCATGGCCGAGCAGGGTTTGCTCGGCATCACGATCGCCGAGAAAGACGGCGGCCAGGGCGGAACGCTCATGGATGCCGTCATCGCGATCGAGACCGTCGCGCAGGTGTGCCCGCGCAGCGCCGACGTCGTGCAGGCCGGCAACTTCGGCCCGATCCGCGTGCTCGCGGAATATGGGTCCGAGGTTCACAAGAAGCTATTCCTTAAGAAACTTCTTTCAGGCGAAGGCGTGATCTCGGTCGGGATGACCGAGCCCGACGCCGGCTCGGCCGTCACCGACCTCACCACTTCAGCCACCCGCGACGGCGAGGGCTGGCGCATCAACGGCGCCAAGGTCTTCACCACGCACTCGGCGTATGCCGACATCGTGCTCACCTACGTGCGCTTCGGCCCCGGCGTGGGCGGTATCGGGTCCGTACTGATAGAGACAGCTTCTCCAGGCGTGGAAAGGGGAAAAGCCTCTTCGTTCATGTCCGGGGAAGAATGGGCGGAGCTGCGCTTCAACAACGTCTTCGTGCCGGCCGAGCGCGTGCTGCTGGGCGAGGGAGGCTTCAAGAAGCAGATCGCCGGCTTCAACGTCGAGCGCATAGGCAACACCGCGCGCTCGCTCGCCCTGGGCCGCTACGCCTACGAGCGCGCGCGCCAATGGGCCATGCAGCGAAAGCAGTTCGGCCGCCTGCTGTGCGAGTTCCAGGGCCTGCAGTGGAAGTTCGCCGACATGAAAACCAAGCTCGACGCGGGCCAGCTCCTTCTCTACCGCGCCGCCGCCAACGCCGACCGTGGCTTCCCCTCGGCCGAAGAAACCGCCATCGCCAAGGCTTTCTGCAACCAGGCCGGCTTCGAGGTGGCAAGCGAGGCGCTGCAGGTCATGGGCGGCCTCGGCTACAGCCAGGAAGAGCTGGTGGAATACTGCCTGCGCCGCTGCCGCGGCTGGATGATCGCCGGCGGCTCCATCGAGATCCTCAAGAACCGCATCGCCGAAGCCGTCTTCGAGCGCAGCTTCTCGCAGCGCGGCTAGGGGCCGCGTGCGGGTAGCGTAAGCAGAATCTTCGTGCCGGCGCGAGGGGCGCTCTGCGCCCAGATGCGTCCTCCATGAGCCTCGACGATGCAGCGGGATATGTACAGGCCCAGGCCCAGCCGCCCTCGGCGATCCTTGTCGCCTGCCTGGGAGAATCGCTCGAATATGGAATCGAGCGCACCGTCCGGTATGCCGGAGCCGGTATCCGCGACCGACAGCCGGACGTTGGCCTCGTCCTGCTCGCCAATGATCACTATTCGCCCGCCTTCAGGCGTAAACCTGAGCGAATTTGAGATGAGGTTGGCGAGCACCTGAAGGATCCGGTCGTAGTCCAACCATGCCATGAGAGGCTGCGCCGATATTTGAGTCTCTACTGAGATTCCCTTGGCTGACGCCGTGACTTTGAACGCATCTTCCGCTTCGCCGATCAGACTGGCCAGATCGCGGAGCGCCGGGGCGATAGCCAGTTTACCGGCGTCTATGCTGGCGACGTCTGTCAAATCGCCGATGAGGCGGGTCATGCGGGCGGCGTAGCGTTGGATGCGTTGGGCTTCGACGAGGATGCTCTTGCCTGCTTCACTCGCGGGTGCGCTCTTTGGGATGAGCGCGGCGCTCACGACGATCCCGCCGAGGAGATCACGCAGGTCGTGCGTGACGATAGCGAGGAAATCATCCCGATTCACCAGGGCGCCGTCGGAATGCATGCGCTCGGACCGCAGGAAGCGGTCGGTGGATTCGCGCTCCAGCGGGAGAAACTTTCTCAGCGTGCGGGCATAATCGTCACGCTCCCGGCGCAAAGTCTCGTCGGCATCGTCGCGCTCATCGCGGAGCGTTTCGTCTGCGAGTTCCCGTTCTTCGACGAGGATCTCCGCCGCTGGGTTGCCGTGACGTTCGCCCGACTCGAGGAGCTTGTCCGCTTTATCGCGCGCTGCATCGAGCACGGCATCGGCATTGTCACGTGCCACGCTAAGAACCGCATCCGCATTGTCGCGCGCGTGATCTACCACCGCGTCGGCATGCGTAGCGACTTTCTCCTGCCTGGCGGCCACGGCGTGGTCGGCTTTTTCACGCTCAACGCGCAGGCTGTCGTCGGTCCTTATGCGCTGCGGGGTCAGGTTGGCGCCCTGCAGGACACCGTGACCCGAGCGCGCGAGGCTGTCCAACGCCTCTTTGGTAGTGCCGGAAACCTTTTTCCAGTTTTCCTGAACTCTGTCCCAGCTCATGCTGCCTCTTCACAATTTGGATTGGCAACCTTGGGTGCCACGCCCAAGTGGTCGGCGCCCGCTGTGCAGGGCCGTCGTCTTCATGGGGGAAACCGAGGTAGTGCGCCTGCCGACCAATCGAGCGGCGCGAGGAACGCGACACGATTATGCGCTGATTGAACCGGCGTCAGGCGGACAATTCAGCCTATCCGAACGTCGCTATTTCTCCTACGAGTCCGGATTCGCTTGAGGCTGGTCGGTGGGCGACCGGCTTATTCCACCCGGGCGCCCGAGACCTTAACGACCTCGGTCCAGCGGGCCAGCTCTTCCTTCAGGTAGGCGTTGAATTCGCCGGGGGAGTTGCCCACGGCTTCGGCGCCTTGCTTGCGCAGCTGCTCGCGGGTGGCGGGGTCCTTGGCGGCGCGGGCGACGCCGGAGGCCAGCTTGTCGACGATGTCGCGCGGGGTGGCGGCGGGGGCGAGCAGGGCGTACCAGAGCGAGACTTCGACGCCGTCGATGCCGGCTTCCTTCATGGTGGGCACGTCCGGCATAAGCTCGGTGCGCTTGGAGTCGGTGACGGCGAGGGCGCGCAGCTTGCCGGCCTTGACGTGGCCGCCCGCGGCAACGGGGTTGATGAAGGTGAGCTGTACCTCGTTCGCGAGGAGGGCGGTCATCGACGGCCCGCTGCCCTTATAGGGCACGTGCACGATGTTGGTGCCGGTGCGCAGCTTGAAGAGCTCGCCGGCGAGGTGCTGGGTGGTGCCCTGGCCGGCGGAGGAGTAATTGAGCGTGCCGGGCTTGTCCTTGGCCATCTTCACCAGGTCCTGCGCGGTTTTCACTTCCAGCGCGGCCGGCACGACGAGGAGGTTGGTGGTCGCGGCGAAAATGGATACGCCTGAGAAGTCGCGCAGCTGGTACGGGGGCTTTGCGTACAGCACCGGGTTGATGACCACCGCCGGGCTGTTCATGAACAGGGTATAGCCGTCGGGCTCGGATTTCGCCACTTCGACCGCGGCGATGTTGGTTCCGGCGCCCGGCTTGTTTTCGACGATGAACTGCTGGCCGAGGTAGTCGGAAAGCTTGGAGGCAAGCAGGCGCGCGCTGATGTCGACGCCGCCGCCAGGGGCGAAACCCACCAGGATGCGCACCGGGCGGCTGGGATAGCCCTGCGCCGCCGCGGAGGCGGTGAAGAAACACAGCAGCAGGACGACTGCGCGTTTCATGGCGTCGCGATTCTATAATGGCCCGCATGAAAAGGCGCGCATTTCTTGCATCCACCCTCGCCCTGGCGGGGTTCTCCCGGCTTTCCTTCGCGCAAGACCGCTATCCCGAGCGGCCGATCCGCCTGGTGGTGCCGTTTGCCCCCGGGGGCGACGGCGACCTCATGGCGCGTATGTGGGCCAAGTACGCCGCGCCGCTGGTCGGCGGCACCTTCGTGGTCGAGAACAAGGCCGGCGCGGGCGGCGCCATCGGCGCGACCGAGGTGGCGCGCGCGAGCCCCGACGGCTACACCCTGCTGCTGGGCACCACCACCACGCAGATCATCAACCCCGGCACCCTCGCCAAGCCGGCCTACGACGCGGTGAAGGACTTTGCGCTCATCGGCATGGTGAGCATGACGCCCACCTGCATCATCGTGAATCCGGCGGTGCCGGCGAAGTCGCTGCAGGAGCTGGTGGCGCTGGTGAAGGCGAGCCCCGGCAAGTATTCGTACGGCTCGGCCGGGCCGGGCACGGTCACCAACCTGACCGGAGAGCTCTTCAAGCTGCAGGCCGGGCGCCTGGAGATGACCCATGTTCCCTACAAGGGCGGCGGCCCGGCGATGCAGGACCTGATTGCCGGGCACGTCCCGGTGATCACGCCGATCCTGTCCTCGGCGGTGCTCGCTCAGCACCGCGCGGGGCGCGCGCGCATCCTGGGCGTGAACAGCGACCGGCGCCTCAAGGCGGCGCCCGAGCTGCCGACGTCCATCGAGGGCGGCGTCCCGGACATGCGCGTGCAGGTGTTCAACGCGGTGTTCGCACCCGCCGGCACGCCGCGCGCCGCCATGGATGCGTTGCGCCAGGCCACCGTCGCGATGCGCTCGGACGCGGCTTTCGTGCAGGACATCGAAAAAGCCGGCGCGGAGCTGTTCACGCACCCCGACGAAGAGCAGTTCGTGCGCGAGGAGGCCGCGCGCTGGACGCGCGTCATCCGGGACATCGGCTTCGAGCTCCGGTGAGCGGCAACCCGCTGGACCTGCGTCGCTGGCTCGCGGTGGCGCGGGAGCTGGGCGAGCTGCGCGAGGTGCGCGGCGCCGACTGGAACCTGGAGCTCGGCGCCATCAGCGAGCTCAACGTCAAGAAAGCGGTGCCGCCGGCGCTGCTGTTCGATGAGATCCCGGGCTATCCGAGGGGCTTCCGCGTGCTCACCTGCAGCACCAGCAGCCCGGCGCGGCTCTCGTCGATCCTACGGCTGCCGGTGCAGCGGACCCACCAGGGACTGGTCGAAGCGCTGCGCGGCAAGCCGGCGCAGTGGCAGGCCGCCGCCCAGGAATTTCCCTACGAGGAAACCTCGTCGGGGGCGGTGCTGGAGAACATGCAGAAGCAACCCGACGTGCTCGCGTTTCCCTCGCCGCTGTGGCACGAGCAGGACGGCGGGCGCTACATCGGCACCGGCTGCTCGGTAGTGACGCGCGACCTGGACTCCGACTGGGTCAACGTGGGCACCTACCGCGTGCAGGTGCTCGATCGCAACCACGTGGCGCTCGACATGGTGCCGGGCAAGCACGGCCGCATCCATTACGAGAAGCACAAGGCCGCCGGCCGGCGCTTCCCGGTGGCCATCGTGGTGGGCGGCGATCCGCTGGGCTACCTCATCTCCGGGATCGAGGTGCCGTTCGGCATGTGCGAGTACAACTACATGGGCGCGATCCTGAAGGAGAAAATTTCCGTGGTGAAGGGCGCAGTCACCGGCCTGCCCTTTCCCGCTGCGTCCGAGATCGTGCTGGAAGGCTTCGTGGAGCCGAACGACGAGCGCACCGAGGGTCCGTTCGGCGAGTTCCACGGGTACTACCCGGGCAAGGCGGGCGTGGCGCCCGCGGTGACCGTCGAACGTATCTACTTCAGGAACGATCCCATCATCGTCGGCAGCCCGCCGGCGAAGCCGCCCAACGACTACTCGTACTCCAAGGCCGTGATGCGCTCGGCGCTGCTGCACGACGCGCTCGCCGCGGCCGGCGTGCCGGACGTGAAGGCGGTGTGGGCGCACGAGATCGGCGGTGCGCGCATGTTCAACGTGGTGGCCATCAAGCAGCGCTATGCCGGCCACGCGCGCCAGGCCGGCCACATCCTCAGCCAGTGCGGCGTGGGTGCCTACATGTCCCGTTACTCGGTGGTGGTCGACGAGGACATCGACCCGGCCAACCTGCAGGAAGTGATGTGGGCGGTGGCCACGCGCACCGACCCGTCGATCGACATCGACATCATCCAGCGCGGCATGGGCTCGAAGAACGACCCGATGTTCGTCGCCTACCGCTACGACGCGCCGTTCAGCTCCAAGGCCATCATCGACGCCTGCCGGCCGTGGGACCACCTGCACGAGTTCCCGGCGGTGGCCGAGGCGAGCAAGGCGCTGCAGGAAAAGACGCGCGCCAAGTGGAAGGACCTCCTCTAATCGGGGTCAGAGCCCGAATCCCTTTCGGGCTCCGACCCCGATTAGCGGATGAAGGTCTCGAGGCGCCCGAGGCGCTCGATGTCGATCTCGACCGTGTCGCCCGGCTGCAGGAATTCGTTGCGCGCGCTGCCGACGCCGGCCGGGGTGCCGGTGAGGATGATGTCGTTGGGCTGCAGCGTGATGAGCGTCGAGAGGTGCGCGATCTGCTCGGCCACCGAGTAGATCATCTCGCTCGTATTGGAGTCCTGCTTCAGCACGCCGTTCACCCACAGGCGGATGGCGAGGCGCTGCGGATCCGGCACCTCGGCGGCCGGCGTGAGGCGCGGCCCGAGCGGGCAGCTGCCTTCGAAGCCCTTGTGCGCGGTCCAGTCGAAGTGAAACGGCGATCCCGGCGGCAGCGGCGCACGCCGCGAGAGGTCGCGTGCCGAGAGGTCATTGGCAATGGTGTAGCCGGCAACGTGTTCCAAGGCTTTTTCCTCCGAGACATTTCTCGCGGGCGTGCCGATCACCGCGACCAGCTCGGCCTCCCAGTCGAGCTTCTGGCAGCCGGGCGGGCGCGCGACACGCGCGCCGCTGCCCACGGCGCAGCTGCGCGGCTTGAGGAAGAACCACGGCTTGAGGCCCAGCTTGCGCGGGTCGGGCGGCGGCGGCTCGTTGCGCGCGCGCGCCATCTCCGCCACATGGTCGGCATAGTTCGCGCCGGCGCAGTAGATGCTGCCCGGCTGGAGCGGCGGCGGCTTGCTGGAGGCCACCGCTACTCGATGCGGATGTTCGCCGCCTTGATCACGCCCGACCAGCGCTCGGTGTCCTGGCGGATCACCTCGGCCATCTCCTCGGGGGTGTTGCCTACCGGCTCGGCCTGCAGCGTCGCCAGGCGCTTGCGCACCTCGGGATCCTCGAGCGCCTTGGCGAGCGCGGCCGAGATGCGCGCCGCGGCCTCGCGCGGCGTGCCGGGGGGCGCGACCAGCGCCATCCAGGTCTCGGAGCGAAAGCCCGGAAACATCTCGGCGATCGCCGGCACGTCGGGGAAGGCCTCGATGCGCCTGGGCCCGCCCACGCCGAGGAGCTTCAGCTTGCCGGCCTTCACGTGCGGCGAGGCCGCGATCAGGTTGTCGAACATCATGTCCACCTGGCCGCCGAGCAGGTCGGCGAACGCGGGCGCCGTGCCCTTGTAGGGCACGTGCACCATGTCGACCTTGGCGAGCGACTTGAACAGCTCCGCGGTGAGGTGCGTGCTGGTGCCGTTGCCCTGCGAGGCGATGTTGAGGCCGCCGGGACGCGCGCGGGCCAGCGCGACCAGCTCGGCGAGGCTCGAAGCCTGCAGCTTCGGCGTGGCGAGCAGCACATTCGGATACGCCGCGATGATGCCCACCGGCACCAGCTTGGTCGGGTCGAAGCTCAGCTTGTAGAGCAGGTGGTTGATGGTCAGGATGTGCGGCGGCGAGGACAGCAGCACGCTGCCGTCGGCATCCGAGCGGTAGACGTACTCGGCCGCCACGTTGCCGCCCGCGCCGGCGCGGTTCTCGACGATCACCGGCTGGCCCAGCAGCCCGGGCAGCTTCTCGGCCACCATGCGCGACAAGGCGTCCGAGGCCCCGCCCGGCGGGAACGGCACCACGATGCGCATCTGCTTTCCGGTCTGGGCGTGGACGGAGAGCGCGAGCCCGCACCACATCACTATCGCCAGCACTTTCTTCACGAGGGTTCCTCCATGTCGAGCGAGCGCGCAAGCGTTCGCAGTTCCTCCAGGACCGATGCCGGCAGCGGGATGCCGTCCCGGCGGCGCTGCGCGGCGGCGCGCGCCCCGCGCTCGCCGGGAAGCAGGAT
>DATACE010000012.1:0-5536 GCA_036259215.1 Burkholderiales bacterium
GCCAGATCGAGCTGCGCCTCCGGAAACACGCTGCGCACGACCGCCCCGAGGATCTCCTGGATCATCGGGTGGTCGTCGACGAGAAGGACGCGCACCGGATTACATCTTGCGCAAGGTTCTTTCGCGCGCGCAGATGCGCGGCGTGCTGAACTGCTGCGGCGGCTGCACCTCCGGCGGCGAAATCGTGGCCGTGGTTTCGACGGCGAACGCTTCGTGGGTGACCGAGATCAGGCGCAGATCCTTGCCCAGCACGCCGACCTGGGGCGGCACGCCGGTCACGAGCGCGGTCCAGCCCACGCGGTTGCCGGCGATGAACACGCCGGGGGCGGATTCATCCTCGATGATCAGCCGGTTACCCTCGATCCTCCAGGTGAAGTTCGCCGCCTGGTCGACCACGCTGGCATTGCCGCCGGGGATCGCCGGGCCGCCCGGGAAGCTCTGACCGCCGCTCGTAATGCCGCTGAAGCCGCTGCTGGTGTAGAAGACCCCCGGAGCAATGATCGACCTCGTCCGGAGCTGGGTCGTTCCGGTCCCATTCGCATGGAAGGTACGGAAACCGGTGGTGACCGCCGAGCTGTGCGATACGACCGCGGCCCGGTTCGGGTCGGACGACGGAAGCGGCGTCAGATCGGGACTGAAACCGAAGCTCGAGTTGAGGCAGGTCTGCGTGCCCGTGAAAGCGTAGGTGCCTTCGATCACCGTCGGGCGCAGCTCGTCGATCGCGTCCTGCAGGATGACGTCCATGCCCTCTCGCGCCGTTCTCTCGGCAGCGATCTGGCTCTCCAGCCCGCTTACGTCCACTGGGGCCGGAATGACGACGCAAACGACAGTCTTGCCGCTCGGATCGGCGGCCTGCATCGCCTGACCGTCCGGACAGCCGTTCATGGGTTGTGCTAGGGCGCCCTGCGCCCCCAGCACCGCCGCTATTACAAATTTCCCCCCCAGCCAACGCATAGGCATGGCACTTCCCTCCTGTTGGAATTCATCAAGGTGGCGGGGGAAACGAAAACGGCGCGCCCAGGACGGGCCGCCGCTAGAGCCGAAACGTTCGCCATCTCTCCCCCCGAAGATGTGGTCCGACTTGCGAAGCGAGTCTGTGCGCCTCGGGGAGCGCCGTCAAGATCCGGTAAGAATTTCAATCGCGGCTTTCTTCATGCCGTTTCGCGATTGGGCGCGAAAGCCGCTGTACCATACGACGAGAAGGCGAGGAGGGGAAATGAGTCCCAAGAAGGCTCTGGGTTTCACCCTGCTGGAGCTGCTGGTGGTCGTGGTGATCATCGGGCTGCTGGCGGGCTTCGTGGCGCCCCGGTATTTCGGACAAGTCGGTAAATCCGAGATGGCGGTCGCCAAGGCGCAGATCGACGCGCTGGAAAAGGCGCTCGACCAGTACCGGCTGGACACCGGCCACTATCCGACGAACGAGCTTGGCCTGAAGGCGCTGGTCGAGCGGCCGGCGAGCGAAGCCAAATGGGCCGGGCCGTACCTGCGCAAAAGCGTGCCGCTCGATCCCTGGGGCAAGCCCTACGTCTACAAGATGCCCGGCGAGACCGGGGATTTCGACCTCGTCTCGTACGGCAAGGACGGCCAGCCCGGCGGCAGCGGCGAAGCGTCCGACATTTCCAACCGCTAGCGCGCCATGCGATTCGAGCTGAAGGCGATCGGCCCCGGCGGGGGCGTCGAGGCGCTCGACTTCCAGGCCCCTGACGAAGCCACCGCGCGCCAGCAGCTCGAGGGCCGCGGCTACACCGTGCTCAGCGTGCGCGCGAAGCGCAGCCTCGCCGCGCCGTGGTCCGGCGGCGCCGAGCGCTTCCCGGTGGCGCTGTTCAGCCAGGAGCTGCGCGTGCTCGTGAACGCCGGCCTGCCGCTGGTGGAAGCGATCGAGACGCTGGCGCAGAAGGAGCGCAAGGAGGACTGGCGCGGGATCATGGAGCGCCTCGCGCTCGCGCTGCGCGAAGGCCGCAGCTTCTCCGCGGCGCTCGAGCAGTTTCCGCAGGTGTTCTCGCCGCTTTTCATCGCCACGGTGCGCGCCAGCGAGAAAACCAGCGACCTCGCCCCTTCGCTTGCGCGCTACGTCGCCTACGCCCAGCAGCTCGAGGCGATCCGGAAGCGCGTAGTCAACGCCTCCATCTACCCGATGCTGCTCATCGCCGTGGGCGGCCTGGTAAGTCTGTTTCTGCTCCTCTACGTGGTGCCGCGCTTCGCGCACATCTACGAGGAGCGCGCCGCCGACCTGCCCCTCGTTTCGAAAGTGCTGCTCGCCTGGGGCCAGGCGGTGCATGCGCATGGGTTTCTGGTGGTGGGAATCGCGGTTGGACTGGTGGTCCTGGCGGTTTACTTCTTCAGGACTTCCCGTAAGCAAATCGGCAACGCGATGTGGCGCATCCCGGCGCTCGGCGAGCGGCTGAAGGTGTACCAGCTCGCGCGCTTCTACCGCACCATCGGCATGCTGCTGCGCGGCGGCATGCCGCTCGTGGCGGCGCTCGAGATGGGCGCGGAGCTGCTGCACCCGGTGCTGCGCACCCGCCTCGCAACGGCGCGCCGCGCCATCAGCGAGGGCCGCAACGTGTCGCAGTCGCTGGAGGCGGCCGGCCTCACTACGCCGGTGGCGCTGCGCATGCTCACGGTGGGCGAGCGCGGCGGCAACATGGGCGAGATGCTCGAGCAGATCGCCGCCTTTCACGACGAGGAGCTCGCGCGCTGGGTCGACTGGTTCACGCGTCTCTTCGAGCCGATCCTGATGGCGCTCATCGGCCTGGTGATCGGCGCCATCGTGATCCTGATGTACATGCCGATTTTCGAGCTCGCGGGCGGAATCCAGTGACCATCTCTGTAGAAGAAGTCGGCGAAGCACGCCTCGCCGCCGCGGCGGCAAGGCGGCGGGTGGTGGACGTGCTGGAAGAGCGCCTCGCGCAGGATCCGGACACCTTCACCGCGCGCCTCGCGCGGACGCTGCGCCTCGAATACCTCACCATGGCCGAGCTGCGCCAGGCAGCGCCGGCCTTCGACCTCCTGCCGTTCGCCGAATGCGCGCAGCGCGGCTGCGTGCTGCTGCGCGGCGCCGACGGGCGGCTGCTGCTCGCCTTCGACGACCCCTTCTCCGCCGAGCTGCAGGCCTGGGCCGACGAGCGCATCGCGCAGGGCTTCAGCTGGTGCCTCGCGCACCGCGGCGACCTGGTGGCCTACCTCGCCGGCCACGAGGAATCGATGCGCGCGCTCGACGACGTGCACGGCGAAGCTGCCGCCGGCGCCGAGGAGCGCGGCCGCGTCGAGGATCTCTCGCTGAAAGCCATCGGCGACGAGACGAGCGAGGTGGTGCGCCTGGTGCGCTCCACGCTGCGCGACGCCCTCATGACCGGCGCCAGCGACGTGCACCTCGAGTGCGTGCCCGGCGGCCTCGCCATCAAGTTCCGCATCGACGGCATCCTGTCGCAGGCGAAGCTCATCCAGGACGCGCGCCAGGCCGAGCAGGCCATCGCGCGCGTCAAGGTGCTGGCCGAGCTCGACATCACCGAGCGGCGCGTGCCGCAGGACGGCCGCTTCAAGGCGCTCGACCGCGGCCGCGCGGTGGACTTTCGCGTGTCCATCATGCCCAGCATCCACGGCGAGGACGCGGTGCTGCGCGTGCTCGACAAGCAGGCGCTGTACGAGACCACGCAGCAGCAGCTCTCCCTCGACTCGCTCGGCCTGGAAGCGGGCGAGGTGAAGAAGCTGCGCCGCCTGTCGCGCGAGCCCTACGGCATGCTGCTCGTCACCGGCCCCACCGGCAGCGGCAAGACCACCACGCTGTACGCCGCGATCAGCGAGATCAACAACGGCCAGGACAAGATCGTCACCATCGAGGACCCGGTCGAATACCAGCTCGCCGGCGTGCTGCAGATCCCCGTGAACGAGAAGAAGGGCCTCACCTTCGCGCGCGGCCTGCGCTCGATCCTGCGCCACGACCCGGACAAGATCATGGTGGGCGAGATCCGCGACCCCGAGACCGCCAACATCGCGGTGCAGTCCGCCCTCACCGGCCACCTGGTATTCACCACGGTTCATGCCAACAACGTGTTCGACGTCATCGGCCGCTTCATGCACATGAACGTCGACCTCTACGGCTTCGTCTCGGCGTTGAACGGGATACTGGCGCAGCGCCTGGTGCGCATGGTGTGCCCGCATTGCGCCGCCGAAGATTTGCCGAGCGAGGATCTTCTGCTTGAGTCCGGGCTGGAGCGAAAAAGCGTCAAAGGCTGGAAGTTCCGGATCGGCAAGGGCTGCCGCGAGTGCCGCGGCGCCGGCTACAAGGGCCGCAAGGCGATCGCCGAGCTCATGATCCTGAACGACGAGATCCGCGAGCTCATCACGCGCCGCGCCCCGGCTCGCGAGCTCAAGGAGGCCGCCGGCCGCGCCGGCACGCGCTTCCTGCGCGACGCCGCGCTCGACGCCGTGCGCTCGGGCGAAACCACGCTGCAAGAGGTCAACCGAGTCACTTTTGTGTCCTGATTTGTTTTCCTGATTTTTGAACGTCCACCTGAGGAGGGGAGCCCATGAAGCAAGACAAGCGCGGCGCATCGCGCCGCAAGTTCATCAAGAGCACCGCCGCAGTCGCCGCCGGCAGCACCATGTTCGGCGCCGCCGCGCAGCCGGCGAAGCCGCCGGCCATTCCGCGGCATTTCGAGCGCGACCTGATCCTGGTCAACGGCAAGATCCACACGATGGACGGGGACAACCGTGTTGTCTCCTCCGTCGCCATCCGCGACGGCCGCTTCGTCGCGCTGGGCACCGGTCGCGGCCTGCCGGTGCAGGCCGGGCGCGAGACGCGGGTTCTCGACCTGGGCGGGCGCACCGTGGTGCCCGGCATCATCGACAACCACAACCACCTCGTGCTGATGGGCAACCGCCCCGGCTACCACACGCCGCTCGAAAACGCGAACTCCATCGCCGATGTCCAGCAGACCTACGCCGCGCGCGCCAAGGAAATTCCCAACGGCGCCTGGATCACCACCATCGGCGGCTTCCACTTCAACCATATCTACGCCATACCGGGCAACAAGCTAAGCGGGCGTTTTCCCACACTCGCCGAGCTGGACGCCGCCGCGCCGAACAACCCGGTGTTCATGATGATCAGCTTCGCCGGACCCGGAGCAACGAACAGCGCGGGACGAAGCATCCTGAGGAACCAGGGCGTAGTGGTAGGCGAGGACGGCTCCGTCGCAGGTGGCTTCCCAAGCAGCGAATGCACCAAGGCACTGCTCTACCTGCGCCAGACGCTGCTCAATCCGGCCGAGCGCCGGCGCAGCGCGATCGACGCCATGCAGTACGCCGCGAGCCTAGGCGTAACGACGCACCTTGACCAGGGCGCCTTCCAGGCAGTCAACAGCCCGCTCGACGGCGCCGCGCACGAGGACAACTACACGATGCACATCCCGTTCCTGGAGCTCTACGACCAGGGCACGCGTATCGTGCGGCTGCGCATCAACTTCCTGCACATGGAGGTAGACGACAACACACCCGATCGGGTGTGTTGTCGTCTACCTCCATGTGCAGGAAGTTG
>DATACE010000013.1:0-18004 GCA_036259215.1 Burkholderiales bacterium
CATGAAGCAGTGCATGCCCAACCCCTGGGAAGACTTCGCCCGCGAGTACAAGAAGGGCGACAAGGTGAAGGGCCAGATCAAGTCGATCACCGACTTCGGCGTGTTCGTCGGCCTGCCCGGCGGCATCGACGGCCTGGTGCATCTGTCCGACCTCTCCTGGTCGGCGGCCGGCGAGGAAGCGGTGAAGAACTTCAAGAAGGCCGAGGAAGTCGAGGCGGTGGTGCTGTCGATCGACGTGGAGCGCGAGCGCATCTCGCTCGGCGTGAAGCAGCTCGAGGGCGATCCGTTCACCAACTTCATCGCGAGCCACGACAAGAACAGCGTGGTGAACGGCACCGTCAAGTCGGTCGACGCCAAGGGCGCGGTGGTCGACATCGGCGGGGTCGAGGGCTACCTGCGCGCCTCGGAGTTCGCGCGCGACCGCGTCGACGACCTGCGCGCGCACCTGAAGGACGGCGACACGGTGCAGGCGATGATCATCAACGTCGACCGCAAGAACCGCTCGATCAACCTGTCGGTGAAGGCGAAGGACCTTTCCGAAGAGACCGAGGCGATGAAGCAGCTGCGCACGGAGAACGCGGCGGCGAGCGCCGGCGCGACGAACCTGGGCGCGTTGCTGCGCGCGAAGCTGGACAAGGGCAATACGCCGAACCAATAAGGCAGACCCTTACACGCTTAAGGGAGGGGAAGGGTGACCAAGTCCGAACTGATCGCGCGCCTTGCCCAGCGCTACCCGCAGCTGGTGGCGAAGGACGCCGAATACGCGGTGAAGATGATCCTCGATGCGATGACCCAGGCGCTGCTCGCCGGCAACCGCATCGAGATCCGCGGCTTCGGCAGCTTCGGCCTGAACTACCGGCCGCCGCGCACCGGGCGCAACCCGAAGTCCGGGGAGAAGGTGCAGGTGCCCGAGAAGTACGTGCCGCACTTCAAGGCCGGCAAGGAGCTGCGCGAGCGGGTCGACCAGGCCACCGAGGAAGCCGCGGCGGCGGCGCCGCAGCGCGCCTCGCAGCCCGTACGCTAAGGTAGCCGGGCAGCGGCGGCATGCGCATCGTCACCTGGACGATCCGCCTCGTCCTCTTCGTGCTGCTGGTGGCGTTCGGCGCGAAGAACGTCGAGCCGGTGACGCTGCGCTTCTACTTCGACCTCGCGGTGCAGGCGCCGCTCATCCTGATCCTGTTCGGCGCCTTCGCGCTGGGCACGCTGTTCGGCATCCTCGCGCTGCTGTCGAAAATCGTGCGACAGCGGCGCGAGATCTCGCTCCTCAAGCGGCAGGCGAGCGGCCCCGAAGCGGAGCCGCCTCCCGTGCCGCCGCTCTAGCGATGGAGTTCGAATACTGGTGGCTGCTGGGCTTCCCGCTGTTTTTCGGCCTGGGGTGGCTTGCGGCGCGCATCGACATCAAGCAGATCGTCTCGGAATCGCGCGCGCTTCCCCGCTCGTACTTCAAGGGTCTCAACTTCCTGCTGAACGAGCAGCCCGACAAGGCGATCGAGGCGTTCATCGAGGTGGTGAAGGTCGACCCCGAGACCATCGAGCTGCACTTCGCGCTCGGCAGCCTGTTCCGGCGCCGCGGCGAGTATGACCGCGCCATCCGCATGCACCAGAACCTGCTCGAGCGGCCGGGGCTTGCCGCCGAGCAGAAGGTGATCGCGCTGGCCGAGCTCGGCCAGGACTACCTCAAGGCCGGCATCCTGGACCGCGCCGAGGAGGTGTTCAAGAAGCTCGAGGGCAGCGCGCAGGCGACCGCGGCGCGCCGCCACCTGCTGGAGATCTACGAGCAGGAGAAGGACTGGGGGCGCGCCATCGAGATGACCCGCCAGATCGACACCGACCCGCGCGAGCTGGCGCAGTACTACTGCGAGCTCGCCACCTCGGAGTCCACCCAGTCGCGCCCCGACGCGGCGCGCCGCCACCTCGAGACCGCGCTGGAAGCCAACCGCAAGTGCGTGCGCGCGAGCCTGCTGCTCGGCGACATCGAGCGCAGCCGCAACAACCTCGACAAGGCGATCGAGCACTGGAAGCGCATCGAGTCGCAGAACCCCTCGTACCTCGCGCTGGTGGCGCAGCGGCTGCTCGAGGCGTATCGCGAGGCGGGCCGCGCAGAGGAGGGCCTCACGCTGCTCGCCGGGTACCTCGAGCGCTATCCGTCGCTCGATCTGCTCGACACGGTGTTCCAGCAGACCCTGGAGGTGAAGGGGGCCGAGCAGGCCTATACGCTGGTGCGCGACGAGCTGCGGCGCAACCCCACGCTGCTCGGCCTGGACCGGCTGCTGGAGGCGCAGATCATCGCCGCCGGCTCGCCCGACAAGCGCCGCGACCTCGAGCTGGTGCGCAACCTCGTGCACGGCCACACCCGGCGCCTCGCGCGCTACCGCTGCGAGACCTGCGGCTTCAAGGCGCGCCAGTTCCATTGGCGCTGCCCGGCCTGCGGCGGCTGGGAAACCTACCCGCCGCGGCGCACTGAAGAGTTTGACCTGACGCCATGAACGTTACGGTGGTCGGGACGGGTTACGTGGGACTGGTCACGGGCGCTTGCCTGGCGGACGCGGGCAACAGCGTCTTCTGTCTGGATGTGAATCCCGCAAAGATCGGGCTGCTGAACGCCGGCAAGATCCCGATCTTCGAGCCGGGCCTCGAGCCGATCGTGCGGCGTAACCGCGAAGCCGGCCGGCTGCATTTTTCCACGGACGTCGCGGCGGCCGTGGCGCACGGCGAGCTGCAGATCCTCGCGGTCGGCACGCCGCCGGGCGAGGACGGCTCGGCTGACCTGCAGCACGTGCTCGCCGCCGCGCGCGCCATCGGCGAGCACATGCAGGACTACCGGGTGATCGCCACCAAGTCCACCGTGCCGGTGGGCACGGCGGACAAGATACGCGGGGTCATCGCAGAAGAGCTTTCGCGGAGAAAGGCGAAGCTCGATTATTCCGTCGTCTCCAACCCCGAGTTCCTCAAGGAAGGCGCGGCGGTCGAGGACTTCATGCGTCCCGACCGGGTGATCCTCGGCACCGAGGATGAGCGCGCCACCGCGCTCCTGCGCCAGCTGTACGCGCCGTTCCAGCGCAACCACGAGCGCATCATCGTGATGAGCGTGCGCTCGGCCGAGCTCACCAAGTACGCCGCCAACTCCATGCTGGCGACGCGCATCTCTTTCATGAACGAAGTCGCCAACCTCGCCGAGGCGCTGGGCGCCGACATCGAGGAAGTGCGCCGCGGCATCGGCGCGGACCCGCGCATCGGCTACCAGTTCCTCTACCCCGGCGCCGGCTTCGGCGGCTCGTGCTTTCCCAAGGACGTGCGCGCGCTGCAAAAGAGCGCGCAGGAGGCGGGTCGCCCGCTGCGCGTGCTGGCCGCCGTGGAGGCGGTGAACGAAGCGCAGAAGCACGTGCTGGCCGCGAAAATCACCGCGCGCTTCGGCGACCTGAAAGGCCGCTGCTTTGCCCTCTGGGGCCTCGCCTTCAAGGCCAATACCGATGACATGCGCGAGGCGGCGAGCCTGGCCCTGATTTCCGACCTGCTGCAAGCCGGGGCGACGGTGCGCGCCTATGACCCGGCGGCCGGCGGGGAAGCGCGAAGGACGTTTTCTTCGAACCCTTCAATCGAGATTGTTGAAACCGCGAGCGCCGCTCTGCAGGGGGCGGACGCGCTCGCCGTGATCACCGAGTGGCAGGAATTCCGCAGCCCGGATTTCGGCGCCATCCGGGCGGCGCTCAAGACGCCGGCGATCTTCGACGGCCGCAACCTCTACGATCCGCGCGTGGTGCAGGCGGCCGGGCTGGAGTACTACCCCATTGGCAGAAAAACCTAACAACATAGACACCTCCAAGGCCCGGGTGCTGGTGGTGGGCGACGTGATGCTGGACCGCTACTGGTTCGGCGAGGTGTCGCGCATCTCCCCGGAAGCGCCGGTGCCGGTGGTGCTGGTGGGCGGCGAGGAGGACCGGCTGGGCGGGGCGGCCAACGTGGCGTGGAACTGCAAGGAGCTCGGCGCGCGCACGCGGCTGCTCTCGGTGGTCGGACAAGACGAAGCCGGCGACAAGCTCGCCGAGCTGCTGCGCATCGATTTCGAGAAGCCGCCCTCCACCGAGGTGCTCGCCGCCAAGCTGGAGGAATTCAGGCGCGCGCTTTCGGAGTGCGACGTGGTGATCCTGTCCGACTACGGCAAAGGCGGCCTTGAGCACATCGAGGACATGATCCGCGCGGCGCGCAAGGCGCGCAAGCGCGTGCTGGTCGATCCCAAAGGCGACGACTATGCGAGGTACAAGGGCTCGAGCATCATTACGCCGAATACCGCAGAGCTGCGCGAGGTGGTCGGGCGCTGGAAAGACGAGAAGGACCTGGTGCGCCGCGCGCAGGCCCTGCGCGCGCAGCTCGGCCTGGAGGCGCTGCTGCTTACGCGAGGCGCGGACGGCATGACGCTGTTCCAGGGCCGCAGAAGTCTTTGGGTGAAAGCGGAAAAGCGCGAGGTGTCGGACGTGACCGGCGCCGGCGACACGGTGATCGCCACGCTGGCGGTGATGCTCGGCGCGCGGGCCGGCCTGGAGGCCGCGGTGCGCCTGGCGAACCGCGCGGCGGGCATCGTGGTGGGTAAACTGGGAACCGCCGCGGCCACCCGCCGCGAGCTGTTCGGAAAGTCATGACCATGTACTACGTCGTCACCGGGGCGGCGGGCTTCATCGGCTCGAAGATCGTCGAAGGCCTGAACGCCGCCGGCGTCACCGACATCGTGGCGGTGGACAACCTGCAGCAGTCGGACAAGGTGCGCAACCTGGCCGGGCTGGAGATCGCCGATTACCTGGACCAGGCGGAGTTCCTGCAGCGCCTGGACAGCTTCGGCGGCGCGGTGGAGGCGGTGCTGCACCAGGGCGCCTGCTCGGACACCATGGAGTCCGACGGCCGCTACATGATGGAGAACAACTACCGCTATTCCAAGCTGCTGCTGGACTGGTGCCAGGAGGAGGAGGTGCCGCTGGTGTACGCCTCCTCGGCCTCGGTCTACGGCGCGGGTCCCGAGTTCCGCGAGGAGCGCGCCTGCGAGCGCCCGCTCAACGTCTACGGCTACTCCAAGTTCCTGTTCGACCAGCTGGTGCGGCGCACGCTCGCCGGGCGCACCGCGCAGATCGTCGGCCTGCGCTACTTCAACGTCTACGGCCCGAACGAGGCGCACAAGGGCCGCATGGCTTCGGTGGCGTTCCACGCCTACCGGCAGCTCCTGTCCGCCGGCAAGGTGAAGCTCTTCGTGGGCTCGGGCGGCTACGGCGACGGCGAGCAGCGGCGCGACTTCGTGTACGTCGAGGACGTGGTCGACGTCAACCTGTGGTTCCTCGAGCACCGCCATGTCTCCGGCATCTACAACTGCGGCACCGGCCGGGCGCAGACCTTCAACCAGCTCGCTGCGGCGGCGATCAACGCCCTGCAGGGCACGCGCCTCACGGCGAAGGAGCTGGCGGCGAAAGGCCTGATCGAGTACGTGCCGTTTCCCGAAGGCCTGCGCGACAAGTACCAGAGCTACACCGAGGCCGACCTGTCGCGCCTGCGCACCGCCGGCTACGCCGGCGAATTCAAGTCGGTGGAGCAGGGCGTGTCCGCCTATGTCGCCCGCCTGCAGAAAACATGAACCGCACCCTTGAGCACTTCATCGGCCACACCCCGCTGGTGCGGCTGCAGCGCCTTCCCGGCAAAACCACCAACGTGGTTTTGGCCAAGCTCGAGGGCAACAACCCGGCGGGCTCGGTCAAGGATCGCCCCGCCATCTCCATGATCCGGCACGCCGAGGCGCGCGGCGAAATCAAGCCCGGTGACACGCTCATCGAGCCCACCTCGGGCAACACCGGCATTGCCCTCGCCATGGCGGCCGCCACGCGCGGCTACCGCATGGTGCTCATCATGCCCGAGCACCTGTCGGTGGAGCGGCGCCAGACCATGCGCGCCTTCGGCGCCCAGATCGTCCTCACCCCGCAGAAGGGCGGCATGGAAGGCGCACGCGACCTCGCCGAGAAGATGGTGCGCGAGGGCAAGGGCACCATGCTCGACCAGTTCGCCAACCCGGACAACCCGCTCGCGCACTACGAGACCACCGGCCCCGAGATCTGGCGCGACACCGAAGGCAGGATCACGCACTTCGTTTCCAGCATGGGCACCACCGGCACCATCATGGGCTGCTCGCGGTTCTTCAAGGAAAGGAACCCCGCCATCCAGGTGATCGGCTGCCAGCCCGAAGAAGGCTCGCAGATCCCGGGCATCCGCAAGTGGCCGCAGGCCTATCTCCCCAAGATCTTCGAGCGCTCGCGCGTCGACCGGGTGGAGAACGTGAGCCAGGCCGAGGCGGAGGAGATGACCCGCCGCCTCGCGCGCGAGGAAGGCATCTTCGCCGGCATCTCTTCCGGCGGCGCCCTGCACGTCGCCCTGCGCGTGTCGCAGGAGCTGAAAAACGCCGTGATCGTCACCATCGTCTGCGACCGCGGCGACCGCTATCTCTCCACCGGAGTCTTCCCTGACTAAATCAGGGACAGACCACGTTTTCCTCTGCTGGCCCCCTGAAAAGGGGGCCGTGAGCCGCGAGGCGAGCGGTGGTGTTGGGAAGAAAAACGTGGTCTGTCCCTGATTTTCGGTTCCGATGACGCCGATCCTTGCCTTCGATATCGAGACCGTCCCCGACTGCGCGGGCATCCGGAAGATCCACGACCTGCCCGCCGAGCTGCCGGACGCGGACGTGGCGGAGATCGCCTTCCAGAAGCGCCGCGTGCAGAGCGGCGGCAGCAGCGACTTTCTGCCGGTGCACCTGCACCGCGTGGTGGTGATTTCCTGCGTGCTGCGCAGCGACGACGGTTTGCGCATCTTCTCCCTCGGCGAGCCGCAGGACGACGAGGCGGGCGCGATCCAGCGGTTCTTCGACGGCCTGGAGAAGTACGTGCCGCAGCTGGTGACCTGGAACGGCCGCAACTTCGACCTGCCGGTGCTCGTGAGCCGCGGCATGATCGGCGCGGTGCGCGCCGCCTGCTTCTGGGAAACCGGCGGCGAGAGCAAGTACAACAATTACGTCAACCGCTTCCATGACAGGCACGTCGACCTGATGGACGTGCTCGCGATCTACGGCGGGCGCGGCTCGCCGCTCGACGAGCTGGCGCGCCTGGCCGGCTTCCCGGGCAAGCTGGGCGTGGGCGGCGGCGCGGTATGGGACAGCTACCTGGCGGGGAAGGTGGACGCCATCCGCAACTACTGCGAAGCGGACACGGTCAACACCTACCTCCTCTACCTGCGGTTCCAGATGATGCGCTGCGCCTACACGCCGGAGCGCTACGCATCCGAGTGCGCGCTGCTGCGCGCCACGCTGGAGAAGCGCGGCGAGCCGCACTGGCGGGAGTTCCTCGAGCGCTGGACGCCTTGACGGTCCGCATCGAGTCGCTCGACGCCGAGGGCCGCGGGGTGGCGCGCAGCCCCGAAGGCAAGGTGGTGTTCGTCGAAGGCGCGCTGCCGGGCGAGGAAGTGTCGTTCGAGACGCTGAAGAAAAAGGCGTCGTTCGAGATCGGCCGCCTCACCGCCATCCAGAAGCGGTCCGACAGCCGGGAGACGCCGCGCTGCCCGCACTTCGGCGTATGCGGCGGCTGCAGCCTGCAGCACGCCGACCCGCGCACCCAGATGGCGGCCAAGCAGCGCTGGCTGGAGGAGAACCTGGCGCGCATCGGCAAGGTCGCCCCGCAGACCCTGCTGCCGATCGTGTACGGCGAGCAGTGGGGCTACCGGCGCCGCGCGCGGCTCGGCGCGCGCTTCGTCGACAAGAAAGGCGGCGCGCTGGTCGGCTTTCGCGAGAAGCGCTCCAGCTACATCACCGACATGCGCGAGTGCCACGTGCTGCCCGGAGAGATCTCGCGCCTGATCGTCCCGTTGAGGGCGCTGGTCCAGGGCCTCGCCATGCGCGCGCGCATGCCGCAGGTGGAGGTGGCGGTGGGCGACAACGCCGCAGTGCTGATCTTCCGGCACCTGGACCCGTTGGCGAGCGCCGACCGCAGTGCGCTCAAGCTCTTTTCTGAAACCCACAATATTCACGTCTGGCTGCAGCCGGGCGGGCCGGAGACCGCGCGGCCGTTCGAGCCGGCGCAAAGCGAGCTGTACTACGAGCTGCCCGAGTTCGGCGTGCGGCTCGCGTTCGGCCCTACCGACTTCACCCAGGTGAACCCGGGCGTCAACCGCATCCTCGTGGCGCGCGCGGTGCGCCTGCTCGACCCGCAGCCGGGCGAGCGCGTGGCGGATCTCTTCTGCGGCCTGGGCAATTTCTCGCTGCCGCTTGCGCGCCGCGGCGCGCAGGTGGTCGGCCTCGAGGGCAGCGCCGCCCTGGTGGAGCGGGCGCGGGCCAACGCGGCGGCCAACGGCCTGGTCGCGCAGTTCGAGGTGGCCAACCTGTTCCACGCGAGCCTCGAGCCGTACGGGCGCTTCGAGAAGCTGCTGATCGACCCGCCGCGCGAAGGCGCGATGCACCTCGCGAAAACGCTGCCGCTGGCCTGGCCGCGGCGCATCGTGTACGTCTCCTGCGACCCGGCCACTCTCGCGCGCGACGCCGGCATCCTGGTCCACGAGCAGGGCTTTCGCCTGAGCGCCGCCGGCGTGGTCAACATGTTTCCCCACACCGCCCACGTCGAAAGCATTGCGCTGTTCGACAGGTAAAAAAAAGGCGCCCGAAGGCGCCCTTCCGATGACTCTGAAAGCGCTAGTCGCGCTCGCCGCCCAGCGCGAGCAAGAGGTGCAGCAGGTTGGCGAAGATATTGAACAGGCTCATGTAGACGCCGGTCGTGGCCATGATGTAGTTGGTCTCGCCGCCGCGCAGGATGCGCTGCAGGTCGTTCACCAGGAACATCGAGAACAGCACGATCACCAGCGTGGAGATGGTCAGCGCGAGCGCCGGGATCTGCAGCCACATGTTGGCGAAGATGGCGATCAAGAGGGCGATCATGCCCACGAACAGGAACTTGCCCATGAAGCCGATATCGCGCTTCAGGCTCTGCGCGATCGCGCCCATCGCGACGAAGATCACGCCGGTGCCCACCGCCGCGTAGGCCACGAGCTGCATGCCGTTCGACATCGACAGTGCCACGTTGAGGATCGGACCCAGCCACCAGCCCAGGATGCCGGTCATCAGCAGCAGCAGGGCGACGCCCAGGCCGCTGTTGCGGTTGGCGGCGATGGCGAATTGCAGGCCGATGACGCCGGCCAGCACCACCACCATGCTGAGGATCGGGCTGCCGGTGATGAGCCCGGCGGTCTGCATGCCGATCCAGGCGCCGATCACCGTCGGCACCATGGTGAGGGCAAGCAGCAGGTAGGTATTGCGCAATACCTTGCGGCTCTCCGCGGTTGCGTAGGCGACGTCCTGCGCGGGCGCGTAGTGCGCGCGGGGGTCGCGGTTATCGGTGCGAATCGGTTTCAGTTCCATAGGTCTTGGTGTTCCTCCTGTGGCTAAGACTACCAAACCTGCCCAGAGTTTCAATCACTTAGCGGTAACAAGGTGGGGCCGGCACGCCGGCGTTCAAGGCCGCCGGTATGCGTCTTGCGACGGAATGTTCGCAACCTGCTCATCCGAGAGGAGATTTTGTATGTCCCGCCCGTCACCCTGGCTATGGATTCTGCCGTTCGCAGCGCTTTCCGGCGCCGCCGTTGCTCAATCCACCGGTGCCATAGGAAGCGGCACGCCGGGTTCCACAGGCGAAATCCGCGGCCTCGGTCTTCCGTCGGTCCCGAACAATCGCCTGGCCCCGCTTCCCGGCTCGGTCTCGGCGCCCCCGAGCTTGAGCGGCACCACAACTGTCCCGGCTGTGGGCAGCGCCACGACGATTCCCGCCCCACCTCCCGGCCCCAGCGCGGCGCCTGGCGTCACGATCGAGTTGCCGCCGCCGACCCCGGCGTCCGCGCCCGGAGCGCCGAGCAGCGTGCGCACCTGCCCGCCGGGCATCACGTTCTGCGAAGGAGCTGACCGCTAAAATGCCGGCCGGGAGGGGTGGCAGAGTGGTCGAATGCACCTGACTTGAAATCAGGCAAGCCGCAAGGCTTCGCGAGTTCGAATCTCGCCCCCTCCGCCAGCCGGAGGCACCATCAGCGGCTCATTGCGGCAGCGCGGCGCCGCTCGCTGGATCGAACAGGTGCACCCGCGCCGGGTCGGGCGACACGCGCACTTGCTCGCCGATCTGCCACGCCGCCCGCTGGCTCGTGACGATGCAAACCTGCGCTTCGCCCATGCGAACGAAGAGCTGCACTACACCGCCGAGGTGCTCCATTGTGATGAGCCGCGCCGGAGCGCCGGCGCCCAGCGTGCAGGCTTCCGGCCGGAAGCCGTAGACCAGCTCGGCGCCTTCCGCGGCGCGGCGATCCTGCAGCGGAAGGCGGATACCGCCTGCGGCATGCAGCTGTCCGCCGGCGACGCGCCCGCGCACGAAGTTCATCGCCGGCACGCCGATGAAACCGGCGACGAACAGGTTTGCCGGGTGCTCGTAGATCTCGAGCGGCGTTCCCGCCTGCTCGACGCGCCCATCGCGCAGCACGATCAGCCGGTCGGCGAGCGCCATCGCCTCGGTCTGGTCGTGGGTGACGTAGAGCGACGTAGTGCCGATGCGCCGGTGCAGCGCCTTCAGCTCGGCGCGCATCTGTGCGCGCAGGCTGCCCTCGAGGCTCGAGAGGGGCTCGTCGAACAGGAACACGCGCGGTTGGCGCACGATGGCGCGGCCGATGGCCACGCGCTGCTGCTGCCCCCCGGAGAGCTCGTTCGGACGGCGCTCGAGCAGCGCCCGGAGACCGAGCAGCTCGGCCACCTGGTCGACGCGCGTGGCGATGCGCGCGCGCGGCTCGTTGCGCATGCGCAGCGAAAACCCCAGATTCTCGCGCACCGTCATGTGCGGATATAGGGCGTATTGCTGGAACACCATCGCCATGTCGCGGTCCTTCGGCGCGAGGCCGTTCAGCATCCGGCCATCGAGCCGCACCCACCCGTGGGTCGGCTGCTCGAGGCCGGCGACCAGGCGCAGCAGCGTGGTCTTGCCGGAGCCCGAAGGCCCAACCAGTACCGCGAACTCCCGGGCGCTGACCTCGGCGTCGATGCCGTGCAGCACCTCGACCGAACCGAAAGACTTGCGCAACCCCTGCAGATGCAGCAGCGCCATCAGCCGTCGATGGCCTGGCGCACCTGCCTCGCCAGGGTCTCGAGGTCGTATGGCTTGGGGAGCAGCCGCGTGTCCTGCGCCAGGTCATCGCGCGTATACCCCGTGGCGAAGAGCACGGGCAGGCCCGGAAAGCGCGCCAGCACCCGCTCGGCGAGCGCGCGGCCATTCAGGCCGCCGGGCATCACCATGTCGGTGAACAGCAAGTCGAGCCGGCGCAGCGGCGCGGCTTCGATCCGCAGCAAGGCGGCCGGGCCGTCGGCCGCCTGCAGCACTTGGTAACCCAGGCTCTGCAGGGCGGAAACGGCGTAGCGGCGCACTTCCTCATTGTCCTCGACCACCAGCACTGTCTCGCCGGCCCGCGCGTGTGGCAGCGATTCGCCGGCGATGGCCGTGGCCGCCTGGGCCTGTTCTTCCTGCGCGCGACCCTCGTTCCGGGAGCGCGGCAAATACAGGCGCACGGCGGTTCCGGCCCCGACCCGGCTCGCAATGCGCACCTGCCCGCCCGACTGCCGCGCGAAGCCGTACACCATGGACAGCCCCAGGCCGGAGCCTTTGCCGGTTTCCTTGGTGGTGAAGAAAGGCTCGAATACCTTGTCGAGCAGCTCGGCCGGAATGCCGCAGCCGGTATCGCGCACCTCGAGCATCACGTACGGCCCGGGACGAAAGTCCTCGCCCCCCGGCATGTCGACGTTCGAGGTTTCGATGGCAAGCTCGCCGCCTTCGGGCATGGCGTCGCGCGCGTTGACCACCAGGTTGAGGAACGCGGTCTCGAGCTGATTGCGGTCGGCGAACGTGGGCCATAGTCCCGCGGCGAGCCGGGTGCGAAGCTGCACCGTCTCGCCCAGGGTGTGGCGGATCATGAGCGACATGTCGCCGATCAGCGCATTGACATCGAGCACCGCCGGCTCGAGCGGCTGCAGGCGGCTGAAAGCGAGCAAGCGATGGGTCAGTTGTGCGGCATTGCGCGTGGCCTGCAGCGCCGTGTCGAGCGGCCCGTACCACAGCTCGCGGGTGGCCGCCTGGGCCCCCGGCGGCTCGAAGCGCTGCAGCCCGCGGCGCAGCAGCTCCAGGTTGCCCATGATCACCTGGAGGATGTTGTTGAAGTCGTGCGCCACGCCGCCGGTGAGCTGGCCCACCGCTTCCATCTTCTGCGCCTGGTGCAGACGGGCTTCGGCCTCGACGCGGCGCCTGGCTTCGGCCTCCAGCTCGACGGTGCGGCTGCGCACGCGCTCCTCGAGCTCCTGGTTTACGCGCTCGAGCGCGGCCTTCGCTGCGGCCAGCGCCGCGGCCGTTTCCTTGCGCTCGGTGATGTCGATGTCCACGCCGCTGTAGCGCACCGGGGTGCCGCGCGCATCGCGCACCACGCGTCCGCGGCCGAAGATCCAGCGCAGCTGGCCGTCGGGCCGCACGATGCGGTATTCCATTTCGTAGGTGTCGCTGCCGCTTTCCAGCGCCTGGCGGAAGCCCGCCACCACACGCTCGCGGTCCTCGGGGTGGCGCAGCCCGCGCAGCCGCTCCATCGCCACACGCTGGTCGGTCGGCTCCAGCCCCATGATGCGGAAAAACTGCGGCGTGCCGCGCGCCATGCCGCTTTTCAGGTCGACGTCCCACACGCCGATGCCCGCCGACTGCTCCGCGAGCGTGAGGATGGCGTCGCGCTCGCGCAGCGCGTCCTCCTGGGACTTGCCCGGGGCGAACAGCGACCAGCGGCTTGTTTTGGAGGTGCTCACTTGGGCTAGTATTGGACCAATCGTAGGGGGAAGCGATGGGGGCGTCCAGCATGCGGCGCATCGTCCTTGCGGCGCTGGCGTTCGCCGCGCTCGGCGCGCGCGCCGGCACGCTGGTGGTCAACGCCAACACCTCGGATCCGGCGCCGCGCGCTGCGTGGGAAGCCGCCGTTCAGCACTTCCAGCGCGAGCACCCCGAGGTCGAGGTGCGGCTCAACGTCTACGACCACGAAAGCTACAAGAAGGCGATCCGCAACTGGCTGACGGCGGCACCACCGGATGTGGTGTTCTGGTTCGCCGGCAACCGCATGCGGCAGTTCGTCGCGCCCGGCCTGCTTGCCGAGGTGAGCGAGCTCTACACGCCGGAGGTGCGGGCGCAGCTCCACCCTTCGGCGCTCGGGCTGATCGGCGTCGGCGGCCGGCAGTACGGCGTGCCCTACACGTATTACCCGGTCGGCCTGTACTACCGCCGCGACCTGGTGGCTGCGCCGCGCACCTGGAGCGAGCTGCTCGCCGCCTGCGAGCGCCTCGCCGCGCAGGGCCTGGAGCCGATCGCCATCGGCACCCGCGAGCTGTGGCCGGCGGCGGCGTGGTTCGACTACATCAACCTCAGATTGAATGGCTACGCCTTCCACATGCGCCTGATGGACGGGCGCGTGCCCTACACCGACGAGCGCGTGCGCGCCGTGTTCGCGCACTGGCGGGAGCTTCTCGAGCGCCGCTGCTTCAGCCGCAACCATGCCTCCTCTACCTGGCAGGAAAGCCAGGCGCTGCTCTACCAGGGCAAGAGCGCGATGATGCTCATCGGCCACTACATCGTGCCGCAGATGCCCGAAGCCGCGAAGGCGCAGATGGACTTCACCGCCTTTCCCGCCATCCGTGCCGGCGCCGGGCGCGCGGAAGAGGCGCCGATGAACACGCTGCACATTCCGGCCCGGGCGCGCAACAAGGAAGACGCGAGAAAGTTCCTGGCCTTCGTGCTGCGCGCGGACGTGCAGCAGGCGCTGAACCAGGCGATGCTGCAGATCCCGGTGAATCTCCAGGCGCGGCCGGCGGATGAGCGCTTCGTGCGCCTGGGACGCACGCATCTCGCGCAGGCCGAGCACCTTTCGCAATACTTCGACCGGGACACGACCGAGGACCTGGCGCAGGTGGCGATGAAGGGCTTCCAGGAATTCATGCTGCACCCCCAACGCCTCGACGGCATTCTCCAGACCATTGAGCAGTCCCGCCAGCGGATCTACGGCCGCTAGCCGCGGCGCGGCTACGCTTTTGCTGCTCGCCCCGGCGGGCCTGCTGTTCTGCCTGTTCGTGCTTTATCCGCTCGCCGCCAACCTGTGGCTGTCGCTGCACCACTGGGACGGCGCCGGGCCGCGCACCTGGGCGGGCCTGGAGAACTACCGGCGCCTGTTTGCCGACCCGGTGTTCTTCATCGCCGCGGGCAACAACCTGCGCTGGCTGGCGGGGTACGCGCTTGCGCCGGTCGTCGGGCTCGCGCTCGCCGTGCTGCTCAACCAGGCGCTGTACGGCATGCGCCTCGTGCGCTCGCTTTTTTTCATGCCGTTCGTGGTAAGCCAGGTGGTGGTCGGACTCGTGTTCGCGTGGTTTTTCCACACGCGCTTCGGGCTGCTGAACGAGCTGCTCGCCCAAGTTGGCCTGCCGCCGGTGGCGCTGCTCGACAGCGAGCGCGGGGCGATCTTTGCCCTGATCCTCGCCAGCCTGTGGCCCCAGACGGCGTACTGCATGATCCTGTACCTCACCGGCCTCGCGACCCTGCGCCCGGACCTGGTGGAGGCGGCGCGCATGGACGGGGCGAGCGGCTGGCGCCTGTTCCGGCATGCCGTCCTGCCGCAGCTGCGGCCGGTGCACTTCATAGTCGGCATGGTCTGCGTGGTCGCGGCACTGCGCAGCTTCGACTATGTGGTCATCATGACGGCCGGGGGGCCGTTCAGCAGCTCCACCGTGCTCGCCTACTACATGTATGAGCAGACCTTCGTTGCCGCGCGCTACGGCTACGGCGCGGCAATCGCCACGGTGCTGCTCGCGCTGATGAGCGCGCTGGTGGGGGCGCTCCTCTGGCGGCTCCTGAAGAACGAGGCGCGGTGAGCTTCCCGGCGCCTCTGCAATCGCGTGCGGCCAAGGCGGTATACGTCGCCGTGACGGCGCTGGTGCTCGGGGTATGGCTGCTGCCGCTGGCCGGCGTCGCGCTCACTTCCCTGCGCACCGCCGAGGACCTGAGCCTGGGCAACGTATGGGGCTGGCCGGCCACGCTCGATCTGGGCAACTACGCCGAAGTGCTAGGCGGCTCTCGCATGGCGAACTTCATGCTGAACAGCTTCCTCATAACCCTGCCGGCGGTGGCGGGCGCCCTTGCGCTTTCGACGATGGCCGGCTTTGCCCTGGCCAAGCACGAGTTTCGCGGCAGCCGGGCGCTGCTCATGATCTTCATCGCCGGCAACCTGGTGCCGTTCCAGGCGCTCATGATCCCGGTGCGCGACCTGGTGCTCGCCGCCGGCTTGTACGACAGCCGCTGGGCCTTGATCGTGTTCCATGTTGCCTTCCAGACCGGCTTCTGCACGCTTTTCATGCGCAACTTCATCCGGGAGCTGCCCGAGACGCTGCTCGAGGCGGCGCGCATGGAAGGGGCCGGCGAGCTGAGAGTTCTGTGGCACGTCGTCCTGCCCCTGGTACGCCCAGCGCTGGCGGCCGTGGCGGTGCTGGTGTTCACCTTCGTGTGGAACGACTACTTCTGGGCGCTGGTCCTGGTGCAGTCCGACGACGTGCGCCCGCTCACCGCGGGCCTGCAGTCGCTGCGCGGCATGTGGCAGACCTCGTGGCAGCTCGTATCCGCCGCTTCCCTCATGGCCGCGCTGCCGCCGGTCGCGCTTTTTTTCCTGATGCAGCGCCACCTCATCGCCGGCCTGACCTTCGGGGCGCGGCGCTAACCGACTTGTGCTTGCAGCGCCTCGAGCGCCGTCTTCAGCTCCTCGAGCGTTGAGCAGGCAGGAACTGCGCCAGCGTTTCGAGCACGCCGGCGCGATGCGCAAGCTCCTCGTTCACGACTTCGGCCAGCGCGTGCGCGAAGTTGTAGAATGCGCCGCTTCGCGATGGCGTTCATCGTCCAAAAATTCGGCGGCACTTCGGTCGGCTCGGTGGAGCGCATCCGCAACGTCGCGCGCCGCGTGGCGAAGTGGAAGACCGCCGGGCACGACCTCGTGGTGGTGCCTTCCGCCATGGCGGGCGAGACCAACCGCCTGATCGCGCTGGCGAAGGAAATCCAGCCGCAGCCCGACCCGCGCGAGCTCGACGTGCTTGCCTCCACCGGCGAGCAGGTCACCATCGGCCTGCTCAGCATGGCGCTGCTCGAGCTCGGGCTCAAGGCGAAGAGCTACGTTGGCTGGCAGGTCAAGGTGCTGACCGACTCCGCCTTCACCAAGGCGCGCATCGTGTCGATCGACGACCGGCGGATAAGGGAGGACCTGGCTTCCGGATTCGTAGTCGTGGTGGCCGGCTTCCAGGGCGTCGACGAGCGCGGCAACATCACCACGCTGGGACGCGGCGGGTCGGACACCTCGGCGGTGGCGCTGGCGAGCGCGCTGAAAGCCGACGAGTGCCATATCTACACCGACGTCGACGGCGTCTACACCACCGATCCGCGCGTCGTGCCGGAGGCGCGCCGCCTGCGCACCGTAAGCTTCGAGGAGATGCTCGAGATGGCCGGCGCCGGCTCCAAGGTGCTGCAGATCCGCTCGGTCGAGTTCGCCGGCAAGTACAAAGTCCCGACGCGCGTGCTCTCCAGCCTCACCGACCCGGCGCTGCCGGTGCGCGAAGAGGCGGAGTCGGGCACGCTGATCACCTTCGAGGAAGACCCGCACATGGCGATGGAAAAGGCAGTCATATCCGGCGTGGCGTTCAACCGCGACGAGGCCAAGATCACCGTGCACGACGTGCCCGACCGGCCCGGCATCGCCTACGCCATCCTCGGCCCCATCGCCGACGCCAACATCGACGTCGACGTCATCGTGCAGAACGTGGGCCACGACGGCATGACCGACATGACCTTCACGGTGCACCGCAACGACTACCCCAAGGCGCTCAAGCTGCTGAAGGAGCAGGTAAAGCCGCACATCAAGTGCCGGGACGTGTCGGGCGATGAGCGCATCGCCAAGGTGTCCATCGTCGGCCTGGGCATGCGCTCGCACGCCGGCATCGCCGCGCAGATGTTCCGCACCCTGGCCGAGGAGGGCATCAACATCCAGATGATCTCCACCTCCGAGATCAAGATCACCGTGGTGGTCGACGAGAAATACATGGAGCTCGCGGTGCGCGTGCTGCACAAGGCCTTCGAGCTCGACCAGGCCTAGGAAATCGGCTTAGGAAATCGGGGTCAGAGCCCGAATCATTTCCCCGCGGGGTCCGGAAAGCCTATCTCGCGGTATGGGAAGCGCCGCGCGGATAGGCGATAATTCCCCCTCCTCCGGAGAGATGCCCGAGTGGCCGAAGGGGGCGCCCTGCTAAGGCGTTATACGGACAAAATCCGTATCGAGGGTTCGAATCCCTCTCTCTCCGCCAATACCCGTAACATCGCCGTGTGCTGGTCCCAGGTCGCAACTGCTGGCGCATCGAGCGCGCGCAGCGGCTCGGCTTCCTTATCGACGGCGCGGCGTACTTCGCCGCCGTGCGCGCCGCGATCGCACGGGCGCGTCACAGCGTCTTCATCCTGGGGTGGGACTTCGACAGCCGCGTGCGGCTGGTTGCGCAGCCCGACGACGGCTACCCGGCGGAGCTCGGCGAGTTCCTGAAGGAAGTGCTACGGCGCAGCAGCGCGCTGCGCATCTACGTGCTGTCGTGGGACTTTGCCATGGCGTTCGCGCTCGACCGCGAATGGGTCCCGCTCTACAAGCTCGGCTGGCGCACACACCCGGCACCGCGCCTGTCCTTCCGGCTGGACGACCGGCACCCGCCCGGCGGCTCGCACCACCAGAAGGTGGTGGTCGTGGACGGCGCGGTCGCGTTCGTCGGCGGCCTCGATCTCACGCATGGGCGCTGGGACACGCCCGAGCACCGCGGCGAAGAGCCGAACCGGCTGGACGCGCAGGGCAGGATCGGCCGCCCGAACCACGACGTGCAGGCGAT
>DATACE010000014.1:0-3279 GCA_036259215.1 Burkholderiales bacterium
CTCGCGCCGGGGCTGTCCAAGCGCCTGGGGAACCGCCTGCTCATCAAGCGCGAGGACCTGCAGCCGGTATTCTCGTTCAAGCTGCGCGGCGCCTACAACAAGATGGCGGGCTTGTCCCGGGCGCGCCTGGCGCGCGGCGTAATCACCGCGAGCGCCGGAAACCATGCGCAGGGCGTGGCGCTCGCGGCGCAGCGCCTGGGATGCAAGGCGGTGATCGTGATGCCGGTGACCACGCCGCGCATCAAGGTCGACGCCGTCGCGGCGCGCGGCGCGGAGGTGGTGCTGCACGGCGACTCGTACGCCGAGGCCTACGAAGAATCCCTGCACCTGAAAAGCAGCCGAGGGCTCACCTTCGTCCACCCCTACGACGACCCGGAGGTCATCGCGGGGCAGGGCACCATCGGCATGGAGATCCTGCGCCAGCACGCGCAACCGATCGATGCCATCTTCGTGCCGGTGGGCGGCGGCGGCCTCATCGCGGGAATCGCGGCGTACGTGAAGCGCGTGCGGCCCGCGGTGAGGATCATCGGCGTGGAGCCGGGCGATGCCGATGCGATGACGCGATCCCTGAAGCTCGGCAGGCGGATCAAGCTCGAGCAGGTCGGCCTGTTTGCCGACGGCGTGGCGGTGAAGGAGGTGGGCAAGGAGACGTTTCGCCTGTGCCGCGGCCTGGTCGACGACATGGTGCGGGTCGATACCGACGCGATGTGCGCGGCCATCAAGGATGTGTTCCAGGATACGCGCGTGGTGCTCGAGCCGGCGGGCGCGCTGGCGGTGGCCGGCGCGAAAGCCTGGGTGGAGCGCCGCAGCGCGCGCGGCAAGACCCTGGTCGCGGTCGCCTCGGGGGCGAACACCAATTTCGACCGGCTGCGCTTCATCGCCGAGGAAGCGGAGGTGGGAGAGCACCGCGAGGCGATCCTCGCGGTCACCATCCCGGAGCGCCCGGGAAGCTTTCGCAGGTTCTGCGCCACGCTGGGCGCGCGCAACGTCACGGAGTTCAACTACCGCATTGCCGATTCCAGCGACGCGCATGTGTTCGTCGGCGTCGAGGTGGCCGCGCGCAGCGAGACGGCGCGCATCGTGCGCAACCTGAAGCGCCACGGCCTGAGAACGGTGGATCTGTCCGACAACGAGATGGCCAAGACTCACGTGCGCCACATGGTCGGCGGCCGCGCGCCGTTTGCCAAGAACGAGCTGCTCTACCGCTTCGAGTTCCCCGAGCGCCCGGGCGCGCTGCTGCGCTTCCTCGACAGCATGCGCAGCGACTGGAACATCAGCCTGTTCCATTACCGCAACCAGGGCGCCGACTACGGGCGCGTGCTGGTCGGCATGCAGGTGCCGCGAAAGGAATTCCCGGAGTTCAGGCGCTTCCTCAAAGCCCTCGGCTATCCGTACGCGGACGAGACGCGCAATCCGGCGTACCCGCTGTTTCTCGTGTAGCGCTAGTCGCGCTTGATCTCGCCGGCGTAGCAAACCGGCGAGGAAAGCACGCTGGGGTCGTCGCCGGCCTGCGGCGCGCCGAGGAACGCGAGGCCTTCGGCGTCGCGCCGATAGACGCCGCGCTCGGTGACGAGGTAGTCGACCGGGATGTCCCAGGACTGCGGCTGGATGGTGTCGAGCCGCGCCTGCTCGTACGACACGCCGATCACCGCCGGTTTTTTCGCCAGGCTGGCGAGGGTGCGGTCGAAGAACCCCGCGCCGTAGCCCAGGCGGTAGCCCTTGGCGTCCCAGCCGTTCATCGGCAGCAGCACCGCGTCCGGCACTATTTCACGCGAGCCGACGGGATACGGGATGTCCAGCGCCCCCTTGGCAAGCTCGACTCCCGGATGCCACTCCCGGAACGCGAGCGGCGCTTTCGGCGCCACCACCACCGGCAGCGCGGTCACCGCGCCCCGTCCGCGCAGCGTATTTGCAAGGTGCCTCGCGTCATATTCGTTCTTGATCGGCCAGCACAAAGCCACCTGGCTGCGTGCGAGGCCAGGGAAGGCCCGCTCGATGTAGCCGTCCATCCTCTTCCGCCATGCCCGAAGGGTCGCGTCAGGGATTGCAAGGCGCTCGGCTATGAGCCGTTCGCGCTGCGCCCGACGCCAGTGTTTCAACGAAGCCTCGATCATCCCGTGCTATTCTGAGAAGTCATGGTTTTCAAGCATTTCCGCTATATTAGTTTAGCGGTTGGATTAAGTGCCGTACTGGGTGCTGCGCCGGCCTTCGGCGCGAGCGCCGACGCGTCGCTGCTCGCCGCGTTCGATGCCTATCGCGCGGGCGATCCGATGAAGCTGTCGCGCCACGCGAAAAAGCTCGACGAACACGTGCTTGCGCCCTACGTGGAGTACTGGCGGCTTTCCCTTCGCCTGGAGGACGCGCAGGCCGACGAGGTGAACAAGTTTCTGTCTGCGCATGCCGATGCCTATGTCGGCGAGCTGCTGCGCTACGAATGGGTCAAGGTGCTCGCCAAGCGCGGCGAGTGGGCCGAGTTCGACCGCCTGACGGCACACTTCGGCGGCGAGGACCTCGAAATCCGCTGCTATGCGTGGCTGTCGCGCGCGCTGCGCGGCGACGAAGCGGCCTTCCACGAGGGCCAGGCCGGCATGTGGCGCGAGCCGCGCGAGCTGCCGGAAGGCTGCGAGAAGCTCGCGGACAAGCTGTGGCACGAAAAGCACCTGTCCGTCTCGGACGTGTGGCAGCGCGTACGCGTGCTGTTCGAGAACGGGCAGATTACCGCGGCCAAGGAAACCCTCGGCTACCTGCCCAAAGACGAGGCGCCCGACGAGCGCGCGCTTGCCGAGGCGGCGCGCCACCCGAAGCGGCTCCTCGAGCGGCTGCCCAAGAACCTGGACAAGCGCGCCACCCGCGAGGTGGTGGTGCTCGCGGCGATCCGCCAGGCGCGCAACGACCCCGAGGCCGCCGCCGAGGCGCTCGAGGGCGAGCTGTCGCGCCGGCTGCCGGAGGCCGACCTGCGCTACCTCTGGGGACGCGTCGCCTACGAGGGCGCGCGCCAGCATCAGGAACACTCGCTGCGCTGGTACGCCCGCGCCGCCGACGCCCGCCTGGACGACGAGCAGCTCGCCTGGAAAGTGCGCGCTGCGCTGCGCCGCGGCCATTGGCAGACGGTGCGCGACACCATCGACCGCATGTCCCCGGAGGTGCGCCGCTACTCCGCGTGGACGTACTGGTACGGGCGGGCGCTCGCGGCGCACGGCGAGGAAACCGCGAGCCGCGCCCATTACCTGCGCATCGCCGGCCAGGCCGACTTCTACGGGCTGCTGGCCGACGAGGAGC
>DATACE010000015.1:0-7053 GCA_036259215.1 Burkholderiales bacterium
TGGGACAGGCGGTATGCGACGCGGTCGCGGCCAAGCTGGTTTTTGACAGCTCACACCGGGGACAGAATTAAAAGTCTGCCCCTTTTACATTCCCATCATGTAACCCCTTGGGCGAGCATGGCGTCCGCGACCTTCACGAAGCCGGCGATGTTGGCGCCATCCACGTAGTCCACGGCGCCGTCGGCGCGCTCGCCGTAGCGCACGCACACGTCGTGGATGCCGCGCATGATGCCGAGCAGCCGCTGGTCGACCTCCTCGCGCGGCCAGCTCAGCCGCATGGCGTTCTGGGACATCTCCAGCCCGGAGGTGGCGACGCCGCCGGCGTTGCTCGCCTTGCCCGGCCCGTAGAGCACGCCCGCCTGGTGCAGCACCGCCACCGCCTCGGCGGTGCAAGGCATGTTGGCGCCCTCGGCGACGCAGCGCACGCCGTTGCGCACCAGGGCGCGCGCATCCTCGGCCTCGAGCTCGTTTTGCGTCGCGCAGGGCAGCGCGATGTCGGCGGGCACCTGCCAGGGCCTGGCGCGCGCCTCGTAGCGCAGCTTGAAGCGCCGCGCGAAGTCCTCCAGGCGCCCGTACGCCACGTTCTTCAGCTCGAGCAGCCCGGCGAGCTTCTCCACATCGAAGCCGGCGGGATCGTAGAGCGTGCCGCCGGAGTCCGACACGGTGACCACCTGCGCGCCGAGCATCATGGCTTTTTCCACGGCGTACTGCGCCACGTTGCCCGAGCCCGAAACCGACACGCGCATGCCCTCGAATCCCATCCCCTTGCGCGCCAGCATCTCCTGCGCGAAGTACACCACGCCATAGCCGGTGGCTTCGGGCCGGATCAGGCTGCCGCCGAAGCTCAGGCCCTTGCCGGTAAAGACGCAGCCCGCGCTGTTGGAAAGCTTCTTCATCATGCCGGCCATGAAGCCCACCTCGCGCGCACCGACCCCGATGTCTCCCGCCGGCACGTCGGTGTCCGGCCCGAGGTGGCGATACAGCTCGCTCATCAGCGCCTGGCAAAAGCGCATCACCTCGCCGGGGCTCTTGCCCTTGGGGTCGAAGTCCGCGCCGCCTTTGCCTCCGCCCATGGGCAGCGTGGTGAGCGCGTTCTTGAACGTCTGCTCGAAGGCGAGGAACTTGAGGATCGAAAGCGTCACCGACGGGTGAAAGCGCATGCCGCCTTTGTACGGACCGATGGCGCAGCTGTGCTGCACGCGCCAGGCGCGGTTCACCCGCGTTTCGCCTTCGTCGTCGACCCAGGCCACGCGGAATTGCAGCAGGCGCTCGGGCTCGACCAGGCGGTCGAGCAGGCCGTGCTCGGCATAGCGCGGATGCTCGGCGATGTAGGGCCACAGGCTCGCCATCACCTCGCGCACCGCCTGCAGGTATTCGGGCTGCTCGGGATCGCGGCGCCGCACGTGTTCGATGAAGTCCTCGAGGGATTGGTATCGGCTCATGAAAGGGTCCTGGATCGGCGAGCGTTGCAAGCGCCGTGCCGCAAAGCGCGACGTCTCGCAGCGACGCTGCGTTGCGCGGCTGCCACAGTGACAGCAGGCACTACATCCGGCCTATGCGAACTTTTGCTAGCGTGCGCTCGTGTCTCAAGGGCCAGGAACAATGAACCACCACAATCTTCTCGTTAAGCTGAACCAGATCGTCGAGCAGGCGCAGCTCACCCTGCAGGATCCCCACCGGCTTACCTCGGAGCGCCAGAGAATGATCATCGCCCTCGCGCGCTTCGTCTCCACGGAGGTCTCGAACCTCGAGCTCGAGCGCTCGGAGGTGCCGCCGCCGTTCGCCTGACGGTGCGGCACGACGTTTGCTGCTGGTAGTCCACCCGGCGCATGGGCGCCTGGACTGCAACATTTCTGCAAACGTCTGCCCAAGGAGACGATTCAATGAAGAAGCGATTTACCCCCCAAAGGACCGCCGCAGCGATGGCGCTCGCGCTGACCGCGGTCGCCGGCGCCGCGACTGCGGAAACGCCGGGCTACGTGTCGGATGCACGCGACCAGGTATGGAAGTCCCCATACGGACAATGCTGGAAGACCAGCGACTGGACCCCGGCGAAGGCGATGGCGCCGTGCGATGCGGTGCAAACCGTGTCGGCGCCGCCGCCCGCCCCGGTGGTGGCCGTGCCCCCGCCGGCCCCGATCGCCGCCGCGCCGGTCGCGCCCGCGCCGGTCATCGAGAAGGTGTCTCTCCAATCGGACGTGCTGTTCGAGTTCGACAAGGCGCAGCTGCGCCCCGAGGGCCAGAAGGAGCTCGACGCGCTTGCCGAGCGCATCAAGGACGCGCAGGTCGAGTCGGTGCTTGCCGTGGGCCACGCCGACCGCATCGGCCCCGAGCAGTACAACGAGAAGCTCTCCGCCGAGCGCGCCGAGGCGGTGAAGCAGTACCTGGCGCAGAAAGGCATCGAGGAGACCCGCGTGCAGGCCCAGGGCGTGGGCGAGAACCAGCCGGTCACCGGCGGTCAGTGCAAGGGCGTGAAAGGCTCGAAGCTGATTTCCTGCCTGCAGCCCGATCGCCGCGTCGAGATCGAAGTGCGCGGCACGCGCGAGACCGCGTCCACCACCGGCTCGCCGACGTCAGGCGGAACGTCGGGCGGCAGCTCGGGCGGCACTTCGGGCAGCTCGGGCAGCACGACCAAGTAGTTTTTGCTGTCCCAGGGAACGGCCGCGTTTACGCGGCCGTTTTCATTTAAAATCGCCGGGTCCGTACCAGGAGAGTCGCCGTCACTGCCTCAGCTGCAGGCGCGGCGCCGCCGAAGGCGAAACCTCCCATAACCGCTCAGGCATCCGGACTGGCGCGGACGATCAGCCGACACTGGAGAGCAGCGGGTCCGCAAGCGATCCGCTCACCGAAGGAGCAAGTCCGCTACGGCGGGCGAATCTCTCAGGTTCCAAGGACAGCGGGAGCGGCGCAACTGTCCTCAAGGAGCCTGCATGAAAGTCCTGGTACTCGGCGCCGGCGTGATCGGCGTCACCACCGCGTGGTACCTCAGCAAGTCGGGCCACGACGGTGACGTCGTGGACCGCCAGCCCCGCGCGGGCATGGAGACCTCGTTCGCCAACGGCGGCCAGGTCTCGGTCTCGCACGCCGAGCCCTGGGCCAACCCTTCGGCGCCGCTGAAAGTGCTGAAATGGCTTGCGCGGGAGGACGCGCCGCTGTTGTTCCGGCTGCGCCCCGACCTGCGCCAGTGGCTGTGGGGCCTGTCTTTCCTGCGCGAATGCACGCCCGCGCGCACCCGGCGCAACATCCGGCAACTCGTCACGCTCGGCCTGTACAGCCGCGCCGCGCTGCAGGCGCTGCGCGAGGAAACCGGCATCGAATACGATCACCTGACGCGCGGCATCCTGCACTTCTACACGAGCCAGGCGGAGCTCGACGCCGCCCTGGAGCCGGCGCGCGTGATGCGCGAGCACGGCTGCGACCTTGAGATGCTCACGCCGGAACAATGCGTGGCGATCGAGCCTGCGCTTGCTTCTTCGAAAAGCTTTCTCGTGGGCGGCAGCATGACCCACTCAGATGAGTCTGGCGACGCCCACATCTTCACGCAGCGTCTTGCCGCCCTCGCCACTCAGCGCGGGGTCCAGTTCCTGAGAAGGAACGTGCTGGCGCTGCTGAAGGCGGGCGGGCGCATCGACGGCGTCCACGTGGAAGGCGAAATGCTCAAGGCCGATGCGTACGTGGTAAGCCTGGGCGCCTACAGCCCGCTCATCACGCGGCCGGTGGGCATCGATCTCAACATTTATCCCGCCAAGGGCTATTCGGCCACCGTGCCGGTCGCCGACGCGTCCAAAGCGTTCTCCGTCTCGCTTACCGACGACGAGTACAAGCTGGTGTTCTCGCGCCTGGGCGATCGGCTGCGCATCGCCGGCACCGCGGAGCTGAACGGCTATGACACCGGGCTGAACGAGACGCGCTGCCGCGCCCTGCTGCGACGCACCGAGGCGCTGTTCCCCGGGGCGGGCGACATGGCGCAGGCGCAGTTCTGGACCGGCCTGCGGCCGGCGACGCCTTCGAACGTCCCCTATATCGGCGCCACGCGCTATCCGAACCTGTTTCTCAACACCGGGCACGGCACGCTCGGCTGGACGCATTCCTGCGGCAGCGCGCGGGCGCTGGCGGATATCGTGTCGGGCCGCGAGCCCGAGATCGATTTTGCGTTTACGAGAACAGCTGCTTCGACGCGAGCCGCGCGCCTTCGGCCAGCGCCTCGAGTTTCGCCCACATGATGGACGGGTGCACGCGGCGGTGAAACGGCCCCTGCGCGAAGCCGCAGTCCGTGCTCGCCAGCACGCGCTCGGGGCCGACGAGCTTCGCCAGGCGCACCAGGCGCTGCGCCACGAGCTCGGGGTGCTCGACGACGTTGGTGGCGTGGCTGATCACGCCCGGCGCGAGCGCCTTGCCGGCGGGCAGCCTGACCCCTTCCCACACCTGCCACTCGTGCTCGTGGCGCGGGTTGGCGCCTTCGATGAGATAGGTGCCGGCCTTGACCTTGAGCACCAGGTCGACGATGTCCTTGAGCGGCACGTCGGTGGAATGCGGGCCCGGCCAGCTGCCCCAGCACACGTGGTAGCGCACGCGGTCCTCGGGAATGCCCTCCAGCGCGTGGTTGATCGCCTCGACCTGCAGCGCGACCCAGCGGCGGTACTGCTCGAAGCTCGCCGGCGGCACCATGCGGTCGTAGGTGACGGCAAGCCGCGCATCGTCCAGCTGCAGCAGCAGCCCGGCATCGACGATGGCGCGATACTCGGTGCGCATCGCTTCGGCGATAGCCTGTAGCAGCGCCTCGTCGGACTTGTAGTACTCGTTCTTGCGATCCGGAATCACGCTGGAGGGTGCGGCCACCGGCAGGAAACCCTGCGGCACGCCCGCCTGCGCCAGCGCCGCCTTGAAATTGTCGATGTCGCGGCGGATTTCGGCCTGGCCGGTGTAGGCCACCGGGGCCACGCACACCGCCTGGCCGGCCGCGGTGCCCACCTGCGCGGGCGGCCCGTCGGCCTTGTCCAGCTCCTGGTAGAACTCGGCGAAGCGCATGCGGTCCGCGCCGCGGGTGGAGCCGTGCTCCCCCGGGCGCGCCGGACGGCGCTCGAAGCCGCTCAGGCGCTCCAGGGCGTACTGCGACCAGCTGATCGACTTGCCGAATTCGCCGTCGCTGGGCAGGTCGATGCCGGCCTGCGCCTGGCGGCGCACCGCGTCGGCTACCGCGGCTTTCAGGCAGCTTGCATACGCAGCTTCGTCGTAAGGCTGCCCGTTTTGCCGGAGGCGGATAAACTGCAGAAGCTCGGGCGGCCGGACCAGGCTGCCGACGTGGGTGGTAAGTATGCGGTTCATCCGTGGGCGGAACTGTAGCGGCGATTCGGGGTCGACTGGAGAGCAGTGAGGAAAGCCACGCTTTATAGCAGGTCGCGCCGCACCCGGACGTCGGGCGAGCGAAACACGCCTGCCGCCGGCGATCCGCCGGCCGTTTCCCCGGCTGCCCCCGTCCGCAGGAAGTGGCCCCACTGGCGCAAGGCTTTCGCCGGCATCGCGCTCGCCGCCGTCGCGGCAGTATTGTTCGGCGCGTGGCCGGTGCCGCCCCGCGCGCTCACCCAGGAAGACATCGACGCGGCGGTGCTGCGCACCCTGGAGAACAACACGCTGCCTTCGCGCATGGCCAAGGCGTTCGACGTCATCCGGCCTTCCGTGGTCCGGGTGCGCGGCCTGGGCAAGGACGAGATGGGCGAGGACGTGGAGCAAAGCGTGGGCACCGGCGTGGTGATCGTCGACAGCGGCATCATCCTCACCAATCTGCACGTCGTCGTGGGCGCGCCCCGGCTGATGCTCGAGTTCGCCGACGGGCTCGAGTCGGAGGCCACGGTAATCGGCCTGCAGCCCGAGCAGGACCTCGCGGTGCTCCAGGCAAAGACCATTCCGGACGACCTGGTTCCCGCCACCATGCGCTCCACCCAGGATCTCGCGCTCGGCGAGGACGTGATGGCGGTCGGCTTTCCGTTCGGCATCGGCCCGTCGGTATCGAGCGGCGTGGTGTCGGGGCTGCGCCGCGAATACCGCTCGCCCGAGGGCAAGCGCGTGCTGACCAACCTCATCCAGTTCGACGCCGCGGCCAATCCGGGCAACTCCGGCGGCCCGCTGGTGACCGCCGAGGGCGAAGTGGTGGGCATCGTCACCGGGCTGCTCAATCCCACCGAGCAGCGCGTATTCATCGGCATCGGCTTCGCCGTGCCGATCGAGTCGGCCGCGGGCGCGGTCGGCCTGTCGCCGTTCTAATGGAGGTCAAGAAAATGAGCCGGGAGGTCACCACCCTCATGGAGCGCGTGCTCTACGAGGTGAAGAAAATCGTCGTCGGCCAGGATCCGTTCCTCGAGCGCGTGCTGGTCGCCATGCTCGCGCAGGGCCACCTCCTGGTGGAAGGGGTGCCGGGACTCGCCAAGACGCTCACCGTGAAAACGCTGGCGCGCACCGTGCGCGGCTCCTTCCGCCGCATCCAGTTCACGCCGGACCTGGTGCCGGCGGACCTGGTGGGCACGCGCATCTACAGCCAGAAAACCGGCGACTTCAGCACCTCGCTCGGGCCGGTGTTCTGCAACCTGCTGCTCGCCGACGAGATCAACCGCGCGCCGGCCAAGGTGCAAAGCGCGCTGCTCGAGGTGATGCAGGAGCGCCAGGTCACCATCGCCGGCCAGACGCACAAGGTGCCCGAGCCGTTCCTGGTGATGGCGACGCAGAACCCGATCGAGACCGAGGGCACTTATCCCCTGCCCGAGGCGCAGGTAGACCGCTTCATGATGAAGGTGCTGGTCGGCTACCCGAGCGAGGAGGAGGAGTTCGTCATCGTCGAGCGGGTCACCGGGCCGGCAGCGGAGGTGGCCGAGGTGGCGAGCACCGAGCAGCTCGCCGAGCTGCAGCGCGAATGCCGCAACGCCTACGTCGATCCGTCGCTCATCCAGTACGCGGTGCGCCTGGCGGCGGCCACGCGCGACCCGGAGCAGTTCGGCATCAAGGACCTGGGGCACTACATCACCTACGGCGCGAGCCCGCGCGCGTCCATCCACATGATTG
>DATACE010000016.1:0-14325 GCA_036259215.1 Burkholderiales bacterium
CTGGATCAGCTCGTCGATCGAGGGGATCAGGCTTTCGCCGCCTTCCAGCGAGAAGCGCTTCTGCCCGACGTACCGGGTGTGCAGGTAGCGCTCCAGGTGCTCGGCCTCCGTCAGCTTGCGCAGCAGCCGCTTCTGGCGCTCGGGCGCGAGCTCCGCCTTGGCGCGCACCGGCTCGATGCGCTCCTGGATCCACAGCCGCTGCGCGCGGTCGGAGATGAACATGTACTCGAAGCCGATGTTGCGGCAGTAGGTGTCGCGCAGCGCCTGGATCAGCGTGCGCAGCGACACCCGGTCCAGGCCCACGTAGGAGCCCGAGTTCACCACCTGGTCGAGGTCCGCCTCCGACAGGTCGTAGTACGCCGGGTCGAGCTCCGGCACCTGCGGCCGCGCCAGGCGCTTGAGCGGATCGACCGTCGCCCAGCGCGACCCGGCGATGCGGTAGGAGGTCACCAGCAGCAGCGCCGCGACCTGCAGCCGCTCCGGGGCGACCGGCTCCGCCGGAAGCGTTCTCTCAGGGCTGAATTGACCGGCCTTTGCGCGCTGGACGAAGGACTCCACGACCGGCGCGTGCGCGACGTCCTTGGCGCTGCTGCCGGGAAGCACCTGCAGGCGGTCGAAGTAGTCGCGCCACTCGTCCGGAATGGCGGCCGGATTCACCAGGTACTGCTCGTAGAGGTCCTCGATGAACGGCGCGTTGGCGCCGAAGAGGTACGAGTTCTCCAGGAAGTCCTTCAGCATGCGGGCTTACCTCTGGTCTAGCGGCTTCACGTCGCGCCGGGTGGCGCCCTTGTACAGCTGGCGCGGGCGGCCGATCTTGTACTCCGGGTCGGTGATCATCTCCTGCCACTGCGCGATCCAGCCGACGGTGCGCGCAAGCGAGAAGATGCAGGTGAACATGGACACCGGGATGCCCAGGGCGCGCTGCACGATTCCCGAGTAGAAGTCGACGTTCGGATAGAGCTTGCGGCTGACGAAGTAGTCGTCTTCGAGCGCGATCTTTTCCAGCGCCATGGCGAGCTTGAACAGCCGGTCGTTGTGCAGGCCGAGCTCGCTCAGCACCTCGTGGCAGGTCTCGCGCATGAGCTTGGCGCGCGGGTCGTAGTTCTTGTAGACGCGGTGGCCGAAGCCCATCAGGCGCACGCCCGAGTTCTTGTCCTTCACCTGCTTGATGAACTCGCCGACCTTCGAGGCGTCGCCGATGGTATCGAGCATCTGCAGCGCCGCCTCGTTGGCGCCGCCGTGCGCCGGGCCCCACAGCGAGGCGATGCCCGCGGCGATGCAGGCGTACGGGTTGGCCCCCGAGGAGCCGCACAGCCGCACCGTGGAGGTGGAGGCGTTCTGCTCGTGGTCGGCGTGCAGGATGAAGATGCGGTCCAGCGCGCGCACCAGCACGTCGTTCACCTTGTACTCGTCGGCCGGCACGCCGAACATCATCTGCATGAAGTTGGCGGTGTAGGACAGGCTGTTGCGCGGGTACATGAACGGCTGGCCGATGTTGTACTTGTAGGACATGGCCACGATGGTGGGCAGCTTGGCGATCAGGCGGAACGCCGAGATCTCGCGATGGCGCGCGTCGCTGATGTCCAGGGCGTCGTGGTAGAACGCCGACATCGCGCCCACCACGCCGACCATCACCGCCATCGGGTGCGCGTCGCGCCGGAACCCCTGGTACAGGCGCGCGAGCTGCTCGTGCACCATGGTGTGGTGCGTGACGATGTGGTCGAACTCCTCTTTCTGCTTGCGGTTGGGCAGCTCGCCGTACCACAGCAGGTAGCACACCTCGAGAAAGTCGCACTGCTGCGCCAGCTGCTCGATCGGGTAGCCGCGGTACAGCAGCACGCCCTCGTCGCCGTCGATGTAGGTGATCGACGAGCTGCAGCTCGCGGTGGACAGGAACCCGGGGTCGTAGGTGAACATCCCGGACTTGCCGTACAGCGTGCGGATGTCGATCACCTCCGGACCGACGCTGCCGGGCAGCACCGGGAACTCGAGGGTCTTGCCGTCGGGCAGCTTGAGGGTCGCGGTTTTCTCGGCCATGGACTGCTCCTTCTCAGGCGGCGCGCACGCGCGCCACTATTGCACTCAAGCGGGGCGCGTAGTCTTCGCTGCGTCCCGCCACGATGTCCCACAGATCGTTGTCGGGAAGGTCGAGCAACGCGGCGAAGGGTTCGGTTTCCTCATCCTTCAAGGTGGGTACGAATCTCTGGAAAACCAGGTCCAGCTCGAGCAGGCCGCGCCGGCATTTCCACTTGAGCTTCTCTCGGGCCCGCGGGTCCATCACACCGCCCGCTTGACCAGCATTTCCTTGATGTGGTTGATCGCCTTGGTGGGGTTGAGCCCCTTGGGGCATACGTCCACGCAGTTCATGATGGTGTGGCAGCGGAACAGCCGGTAGGGGTCTTCCAGGTTGTCGAGCCGCTCGCTGGTGGCCTGGTCGCGCGTATCGGCGAGGAAGCGGTAGGCCTGCAAGAGGCCCGCCGGGCCGACGAACTTGTCCGGGTTCCACCAGAACGACGGGCAGGCGGTCGAGCAGCAGGCGCACAGGATGCACTCGTACAGGCCGTTCAGCTCGTCGCGCTCCTGCGGCGACTGCAGCCGCTCGCGCTCCGGCGGCGGGTCGTTGTTGATGACGTAGGGCTTCACCGAGTGGTACTGCTTGAAGAACTGCGTCATGTCGACGATCAGGTCGCGGATCACCGGCAGCCCCGGCAGCGGCCGCACCGTCACGTGGTCCGGCAGTTCGGCGAGCTTGGTGATGCAGGCGAGGCGGTTCTTGCCGTTGACGTTGAACGCGTCCGAGCCGCACACGCCCTCACGGCACGAGCGGCGGAAGGCGAGCGTGTCGTCCTGCGCCTTGGCCTTCACCAGCGCGTCGAGCAGCATGCGGTCGCTGTGGTCCAGCACGACCTCGTAGTCCTGCAGATAGGGCTTGGCGTCCTTATCCGGGTTGTACCGGTAGATCGATAGCTTCATCAGTATGTACGGACCTTGGGTTCCATGGTCTCGACCGACAGCGGCCGCAGGTGCACAGGTTTGTAGTCCAGCCGGTTGCCCTCCTTGTACCACAGGGTGTGCTTCATCCAGACCTTGTCGTCGCGCCCCGGAAAGTCCTCGCGCGTGTGCGCGCCGCGCGACTCCCGGCGCGCCTCGGCCGACACTGCGGTCGACACGGCCGTCTCCACCAGGTTTTCGAGCTCCAGCGCCTCCACCCGCGCGGTGTTGAACACCCGGGACTTGTCGGCGATAAAGACGTTCTGGCTGCGGGCGGCGATCTCCTTCACCTTCGCGACGCCCGCCTGCAGGTCGTCGGGGAAGCGGAACACGCCGCAGTGGGCCTGCATGACGCGGCGCAGATCGTTCAGCACGTCGACCACGCGCTCGCCGGAGGCCGCGCCGTCCAGGCGCGCGAGCCGCGCGCGCGTCGCCTCGCCGGCATCCTTCGGCAGGTTGCGCTGGGCGCGCGGCAGGGCGTGCATGTCCTTGAGCATCTGCTCGCCGGAGGACTTGCCGAACACCAGGAGATCGAGCAGCGAGTTGGTGCCCAGCCGGTTGGCGCCGTGCACCGAGACGCACGCGCATTCGCCGGCCGCATAGAGGCCGGGAACGATGGCTTCCTTGCTGTTGCCTTCCGGGGCGACCACCTGGCCCATGAAATTGGTCGGGATGCCGCCCATCTGGTAGTGCACCGTGGGCACCACCGGGATCGGGTCGCGGATCGGGTCGACGTTGGCGAACTTGATGGCGATCTCGCGGATGCCGGGCAGGCGCTGCATGATCACCTCGGGCCCGAGGTGGTCGAGCTTGAGCAGCACGTGGTCGGCGTCCGGGCCGCAGCCGCGCCCCTCCTTGATCTCGGTGGTCATGGCGCGCGACACCACGTCGCGGCTGGCGAGGTCCTTGGCGTTGGGCGCATAGCGCTCCATGAAGCGCTCGCCGTTCTTGTTCAGGAGGTAGCCGCCCTCCCCGCGCACCCCCTCGGTGATCAGCACCCCGGCGCCGGCCACCCCGGTAGGGTGGAACTGCCAGAACTCCATGTCCTGCAGCGGCAGCCCGGCGCGCGCTACCATGCCCAGGCCGTCGCCGGTGTTGATGAAGGCGTTGGTGGTCGCCCAGTAGATGCGCCCCGCCCCGCCTGTCGCAAGAAGGACTGATTTCGCCTGTAAAAGAAACAATTCTCCGGTTTCCATCTCCAGCGCCGTGACGCCGACCACCGCCCCGTCCTGCGGGTCAAGCACCAGATCGAGGGCCATCCACTCGACCAGGAATTGGGTGTTGGCGCGCACGTTCTGCTGATACAGGGTGTGCAGCATGGCGTGGCCGGTGCGGTCGGCCGCGGCGCAGGCGCGCATCGCCATCTTGTTGCCGCCGTAGTCCTGGGTGTGGCCGCCGAAGGGCCGCTGGTAGATCTTGCCGTTCTCCAGGCGGTCGAACGGCATGCCCATGTGCTCGAGCTCCACCACCACCTCGACCGCGCGGCGGCACATGTACTCGATCGCGTCCTGGTCGCCGAGGTAGTCGGCGCCCTTGACCGTGTCGTACATGTGCCAGTGCCAGTTGTCCTCGGTGGAGTTGGCGAGCGGCGCCGCGATGCCGCCTTGCGCGGCCACCGTATGCGAGCGCGTGGGGAACACCTTGGACAGTACCGCGACGCGCAGGTTGGCGCGCGCCAGCTCGAGCGCCGCACGCATGCCCGAGCCGCCGGCGCCCACCACGATGGCGTCGAATTTGCGAACTGCGGTCATCGCCACAGGATTTCGACGGCCCAGCCGAGGTAGCCGGCGAGCAGCAGCAAGGTGGCGACCTGCAGCGCCAGGCGCAACCCGTCCGGCTTGATGTAATCCATGAGGATGTCGCGCGCCCCGACCCAGGCGTGCCAGGCGAGGCTCACCACGAAAAGCAGCGTGCCGATGCGCATCCAGCCGCGATCGAAAAGCGCGCTCCAGCTTTCGTGCGTAAAGGGGCTCCGCGAAGCGATGAGCAGCAGCGCCGCAGCCGTCAGCAGCGCCATGACGAGCGCCGTGATGCGCTGCGCGAGCCAGGGACGCAGCCCGTAGTGCGCGCCGACCACCAGCCGCTTCACCATAGCAGCAGCCCGGCGAAGATCGCGGTCAGCGCCAGGCTGACGACCAGCACCGCAGCGCTCGAGGCGCGCGCCGGCCGAAGCTCGATGCCCTTATTGAGATCCAGGAGCAGGAAGCGCACGCCGGCGCAGAGGTGGTGGCAGTAGGCCCAGATGAGCACCAGCATCCCGCCCTTCACCAGCGGCAGCGCGAGATAGCCCTGGATCGTGCGGAACCCGGCCTCCGACGCAAGGCTCAGGTCCAGCAGGTACAGCAGCCAGGCGGTGAACGGAAACACGAGCAGCGCGCCCGAGATGCGGTGCAGGATCGACACCCAACCCGGCAACGGCAACCGGATCTGGGCGAGGTTCAGGTATTTGGGTCGTGGCTTGTGCGCGGCCGTGCTGGACATTTAACGCCCTGGACAATTAACGCCGGGCCCTGGAGTGCGGGCAGTTCCCTAGAGTCCGGGCAGTTCGATTATAGCGTCGCGGCGCAGCAATTCACTGCGGTAAAATGAAAACACACCCCGCCGGAGCCACGATCGATGTCCAAAGCCCCCATTCGCGTCGCCATCACCGGCGCCGCCGGCCAGATCGGCTATTCGCTGCTGTTTCGCATCGCCGCCGGCGAAATGCTGGGCGCCGACCAGCCGGTTATCCTGCAGCTGCTCGAGATTCCGGAGGAGAAGGCGCAGAAGGCGCTGAAGGGCGTCATGATGGAGCTGGACGACTGCGCCTTCCCGCTGCTGCACGGCATGCTCGCCGCTTCCGACCCGATGGTCGCCTTCAAGGACGCCGAAGTGGCCCTGCTCGTCGGCGCGCGTCCGCGCGGGCCCGGCATGGAGCGCAAGGATTTGCTGGAGGCGAACGGCAAGATCTTCGCGCCGCAGGGCCAGGCGCTCGACCGGGTGGCGAGCCGCAGCGTCAAGGTGCTGGTGGTGGGCAATCCGGCCAACACCAACTGCCTCATCGCCATGAAGAACGCCCGCAGCCTCAAGCCGCAGCAGTTCACCGGGATGATGCGGCTGGACCACAACCGGGCGATCAGCCAGATCGCCCAGAAGATCTCCCGGCCGGTGACGGACATCGCAAAAGTCACGGTGTGGGGGAACCACTCGGCCACACAGTACCCCGACCTGTTCCAGGCGGAGGCCGGGGGCAAGAAGGTGTGGCCGATGATCAACGACCAGGGCTGGCTCGAGAATGCTTTCATCCCAACCGTGCAGAAGCGCGGCGCCGCCATCATCGAGGCGCGCGGGCTGTCGTCGGCGGCGAGCGCAGCCAACGCCGCCATCGACCATGTGCGCGACTGGGTGCATGGCACGCCGCAGGGCGACTGGGTCACGATGGGCGTGCCCGCCGACGGCAGCTACGGCATTGCCGAGGGCGTGATCTACGGCTACCCGGTTACCTGCAAGGGCGGCGGCTACGAGGTGGTGAAGGGCATCGAGCTCAGCGAGTTCAGCCGCAAGCGCATGGACGCCACCCTGAAGGAGCTCCACGAGGAGCGCGACGCGGTGAAGCAGCTGCTCTCATGAGTCAGGGAAGCAAATTCCGCGAAGCGCTGTCGCAAGAAAAACCGCTTCAAGTCATCGGCACGATCTGCGCCCTGCACGCCCGGCTTGCCCAGCGCGCCGGCTACCGCGCGATCTACCTCTCCGGCGGCGGCGTGGCGGCGGGCTCGCTGGGCCTGCCGGATCTGGGCATCTCCAACCTGGACGACGTGCTCACCGACATCCGCCGCATCAGCGACGTCTGCGACCTGCCGCTGCTGGTCGACGTCGATACCGGGTTCGGCGCGAGCGCCTTCAACGTGGCGCGCACCACGCGCTCGCTCATCAAGGCGGGCGCCGCCGCCATGCATATCGAGGACCAGGCCGGCGCCAAGCGCTGCGGCCACCGGCCGAACAAGGACATCGTGCCGACCGCGGAGATGGTCGACCGCATCAAGGCCGCGGTGGACGCGCGCACCGACCCGCAGTTCGTGATCATGGCGCGCACCGATGCGCTCGCCAATGAGGGTTTGGAATCTGCGATCAGCCGATCCTTGAAATACGTGGAGGCCGGCGCCGACATGATTTTTCCGGAGGCCATCACCGAGCTCGCGATGTACCGCCGGTTCGCCGACGCGGTGAAGGTGCCGATCCTCGCCAACATCACCGAGTTCGGCAAGACGCCGCTGTTCACGGTCGACGAGCTGCGCTCGGCCGGGGTGGGCATGGTGCTCTACCCGCTGTCGGCGTTCCGCGCGATGAACAAGGCGGCGCTGCGCGTCTACGAGGCGATACGAAAAGAAGGCACGCAGAAGCAGGTGCTCGACAGCATGCAGACCCGGGAGGAGCTCTACGATGTCCTCGACTACCATTCCTACGAACGAAAGCTCGATGAGCTCTACCGCGGCTAAGCCGAAGAAATCGGTCGCGCTGTCGGGCGTGCCGGCCGGCAACACCGCTTTGTGCACCGTCGGGCGCACCGGCAACGACCTGCACTACCGCGGCTACGACATCCTGGATTTCGCCGACGCGGCCGAGTTCGAGGAAGTCGCTTATCTCCTGGTGCACGAGCGGCTGCCCAGCAAGGACGAGCTCGGCCGTTATAAAAAGAGGCTGCAAGGCCTGCGCGGCCTGCCCGATTCCCTGAAGAAAACCCTCGAAGCCATCCCGAAGAGCGCGCACCCGATGGACGTGCTGCGCACCGGGGTGTCGGTGATCGGCACGCTGGAAGCGGAAAAGGACGACCACCATCCCTACGGCGCCAAGGCGATCGCCGACCGGCTGATGGCCTCGCTGGGCTCCATGCTGCTCTACTGGCACCACTTCAGCCGCAGCGGCAAGCGCATCGAGACCGAGACCGACGACGACTCCATCGGCGGGCATTTCCTGCACCTCCCGCACGGCATGAAGCCCTCCCCGGAGTGGGTGCGGGCCATGCACACCTCGCTCATCCTGTACGCGGAGCACGAGTACAACGCCAGCACCTTTGCCTGCCGCGTGATCGCCGGCACCGGCTCGGACATGCACAGCGCCATCTGCGGCGGCATCGGCGCGCTGAAGGGCCCCAAGCACGGCGGCGCCAACGAATTTGCCTTTGAAGTCATCTCCAAGTATTCAAACCCTGAAGAGGCAGAAGCGGACATCGTGCGCCGCGTGCAGGCGAAGGAGATCGTGATCGGCTTCGGGCACCCGGTGTACACCTCCGGCGACCCCCGCAACGAGGTGATCAAGGAGGTCGCTCGCCGCCTTTCCAAGGATTCAATGGATACCAGATTGTTCGATATCGCCGAGCGCATCGAGCAGGTCATGTGGCGCGAGAAGAAGATGTTCGCCAACCTGGACTGGTACAGCGCCGTGTCCTACCACATGATGGGCGTGCCCACGGCGATGTTCACGCCGGTGTTCGTCATCTCGCGCACCAGCGGCTGGTCGGCGCACGTCATCGAGCAGCGCGCCGACGGCAAGATCATCCGGCCCGGGGCCAATTACGTGGGCCCGGAGAACCGCAAGTGGGTTCCCCTCAACGAGCGCTGACATGTACGAATCCGACCTGACCAAGTTCATGCGGGAGTTCCTCAAGGAGCACCCGGAAGAAGTGGAGTCGCAGCGCCGCGGCCGCGCCATCTGGTGGGACAAGCGCCCGGACGAGCGCTCGCCGCATCCGTCCATGCGCCATGCGCCGCGCTCCGGCGGCGCCGAGCATACCTTCGAGCCGAGCGGCGGCTACGAATGGAGCTTCGGCGTGGACGACAACGCGCCCCCGCTGACAAAAAGTGGCAAGGGCACATTCTGATGTCAGCCCCCATCTCCAACGTCCGGCCCAGCCCGGACAAAGTGCTCACCGACATCGCCGACTACGTCGCCCGGTACGAGGTGACGAGCGCCGAGGCTTACGACACCGCGCGCTATTGCCTGATGGACACGCTGGGCTGCGGCCTGGAAGCGCTCGAATACCCGGCGTGCACCAAGCTCCTCGGCCCCGTGGTGCGCGGCACGCTGGTGCCCGGCGGCGCCAAGGTGCCCGGCACGCAGTTCCAGCTCGACCCCGTCCAGGCGGCGTTCAACATCGGCGCCATGATCCGCTGGCTGGACTTCAACGACACCTGGCTCGCCGCCGAATGGGGCCACCCGTCGGACAACCTGGGCGGGATCCTGGCGACTGCCGATTGGCTTTCAAGGTCTTCGAAAAGCAGAGTCCTGATCAAAGACGTGCTCACGGCCATGATCAAGGCCCATGAGATCCAGGGCGTGCTCGCGCTCGAGAACAGCTTCAACCGCGTCGGCCTGGACCACGTGGTGCTGGTCAAGGTGGCCTCCACCGCGGTGGTGGCGCAGATGATCGGCTGCAGCTACGACGAGGTGGTGAACGCGGTGTCGCTCGCCTGGGTCGACGGCCAGAGCCTGCGCACCTACCGGCACGCCCCCAACACCGGCTCGCGCAAGAGCTGGGCGGCGGGCGATGCGACCTCGCGCGCGGTGCGCCTCGCGCTCATCGCCAAGACCGGCGAGATGGGCTATCCCTCGGTGCTGAGCGCGAAGACCTGGGGCTTCTACGACGTGCTGTTCAAGGGCCAGCCGTTCCGCTTCCAGCGGCCGTTCGGCAGCTACGTCATGGAGCACGTGCTGTTCAAGATCTCCTTTCCCGCCGAATTCCACGCCCAGACCGCGGTGGAGGCGGCAATGCAGCTGCATCCCGTGGTGAAGAACCGCATCGAAGATATAAAAAGCATAACCATCCGAACCCACGAGGCGGCGATGCGCATCATCGACAAGAAAGGGCCGCTCGACAATCCCGCCGACCGCGACCACTGCATCCAGTACATGGTCGCGGTGCCGCTGCTGTTCGGCCGCCTGACCGCGGCGGACTACGAAGACGACATCGCCGCCGACCCGCGCATCGACGCCCTGCGCGACAAGATCGTGTGCGTCGAGGATGCGCAGTTCACCAAGGACTACCACGACCCCGACAAGCGCTCCATTGCCAACGGCCTCACGGTGGAGTTCAAGGATGGCAAGAAGCTCGCCGAGACGCTGGTCGAGTACCCCATCGGTCACAAGCGCCGCCGCAAGGAAGGCATGCCGGTGCTGGTGGAGAAGTTCAAGACCAACCTCGCGCGCCGCTTCCCGGCCAAGCAGCAGCAGGCAATCCTCGAGCTGTGCATGGACGCGAAGCGCCTGGAGAGCACCCCGGTGGACGAGTTCGTCGACCTGTTCGTGATATGAGCGTCTGGCTTGAAAAGCGCATCGCCGAGATCTCCGAGGAGATCCGGCATTATCCCGGCCCGATCGCCCGCTGCGACGAGCACCTGCCCGCGCTGCTCGAGGAGCGCGCGCGGCTGATTTCCCAGCTCGAAAAACAGGCCTGCAGCCCGCAAGCGCTGTGGACCAATGACGGAGGCTGCAATGCCGCATAACGTGTTCAATACCTTGCAAAGCTTCAAGCACGGCAAGTTCTACTCGCTGCCCGAGCTGGGCAAGGCCCTCGGCGTGGAGATGGACAGGCTGCCGGTGTCGATCCGCATCGTGCTGGAGTCGGTGCTGCGCAACTGCGACGGCCGCAAGGTGACCGAGGAGCACGTGCGCGAGCTCGCCGGCTGGAAGGCCGTGGCGCCGCGCACCGAGGAGATCCCGTTCGTGGTGGCGCGCATCGTGCTCCAGGACTTCACCGGCGTGCCGCTGCTGGTCGACCTCGCCGCGATGCGTGGCGTGGCGCAGGAAATGGGCAAGGATCCGAAGGTGATCGAGCCGCTGGTGCCGGTCGACCTGGTGGTGGACCACTCGGTGCAGGTGGACCATTACGGCACCAAGGCGGCCCTCGACCTCAACATGAAGCTGGAGTTCAAGCGCAACGAGGAGCGCTACCGGTTCATGAAGTGGGGCATGCAGGCCTTCGATACTTTCAAGGTCGTGCCCCCGGGCATCGGCATCGTGCACCAGGTGAACCTCGAGTACCTGGCGCCCGGCGTGCACAAAGGGAAGGATGGGGTGTGCTATCCCGACACGCTGGTGGGCACCGACAGCCACACCACCATGATCAACGGCATCGGCGTGGTGGGCTGGGGCGTGGGCGGCATCGAGGCCGAGGCCGGCATGCTGGGCCAGCCGGTGTATTTCCTCACGCCGGACGTGGTGGGCGTGCATCTCAAAGGCCGGCTGCATCCGGCGTGCACGGCCACCGACCTGGTGCTCACCGTGACGCAGATGCTGCGCAAGGCGAAGGTGGTGGGCAAGTTCGTCGAGTTCTTCGGCGAAGGCACCGCGTCGCTGTCGCTGCCCGATCGCGCGACCATCGGCAACATGGCGCCCGAATACGGCGCCACCATGGGCTTCTTTCCGGTGGACGAGCGCACCCTGGAGTATTTCCGCGGCACGGGGCGCACCCAGGAGCAGGTCGACGCCTTCGAGGCGTATTTCAAGGCGCAGGGCCTGTTCGGCATCCCGAAGGCCGGCGCCATCGATTATTCCGAGGTGCACGAGCTCGACCTGGGCACCATCATGCCCTCGCTCGCGGGGCCGAAGCGCCCGCAGGACCGCATCGACCTGGAGAAGGTGAAGGCGACTTTCACTTCGCTGTTTTCGGCACCGGTCAAGGACAACGGCTTCGCCAAGCGCACCGAGGACCTGGGCAAGACCTACAAGGCGTTCGACGGCACCGAGGTGGCCAACGGCGACGTGCTCATCGCCGCCATTACCTCGTGCACCAACACCTCTAACCCGGGCGTGCTGCTCGCCGCCGGGCTGCTCGCCAAGAAAGCGGTGGAGCTCGGCCTGAGGGTAAAGCCGCACATCAAGACTTCCCTCGCCCCGGGATCGCGCGTGGTCACCGAGTACCTGACCAAGGCCGGCCTGCTGCCCTACCTCGAGAAGCTGGGCTTCGCGGTGGCCGCCTACGGCTGCACCACGTGCATCGGCAACGCCGGGCCGCTCGCGCCGGCGATCGAGGAGGCGATCGTCAAGAACGACCTGGTGTGCGCCGCGGTGCTCTCGGGCAACCGCAATTTCGAGGCACGCATCCATCCCAACATCCGCGCGAATTTCCTCGCCTCGCCGCCGCTGGTGGTGGCCTATGCCATCGCCGGTTCGGTGCTGGTGGACTTCAAGACCCAGCCCCTGGGCAAATCGAAGGACGGGCGCGATGTCTACATCGGCCACATCTGGCCGAAGGCCGAGGAAGTGCAGGCGCTCATGAGCCTCGCCATGGACGCGCCCACCTTCCGCCGCCTGTACAGCGACCTCGCCAACACCAATCCCCTGTGGCAGAAGGTGTCGGCGCCCGCGGGACAGGTCTACAGCTGGCCGGAATCCACCTACATCGCCGAGCCGCCCTTTTTCGAGGGCTTCTCGCTGACTCCCGGCACCCCTGGCAGCATCCGCAACGCGAAAATCCTGGGCATCTTCGGCGACTCGGTGACCACCGACCATATCTCGCCGGCCGGCTCCATCAAGCCCACCTCGCCCGCGGGCATCTACCTGCAGGAGCACGATGTCGCCGTGGCGGACTTCAACAGCTACGGTGCGCGCCGCGGCAACCACGAAGTCATGATGCGCGGCACCTTCGCCAACGTGCGCATCAAGAACCTGATGCTTCCCGGCACCGAGGGCGGCATCACGAAGTTCCGCAACGAAACCGTGCCGATCTACGACGCCGCGATGCGCTACATCGCCGAAGGCACGCCCACCGTGGTGTTCGGCGGCGAGGAGTACGGCACCGGCTCGTCGCGCGACTGGGCGGCGAAAGGCACGCAGCTCCTGGGCGTAAAGGCAGTCATCGCGCGCAGCTTCGAGCGCATTCACCGCTCCAACCTGGTCGGCATGGGCGTGCTGCCGCTGCAGTTCCTCGGCGGCGACTCCGCCCCTTCGCTAGCCCTCAAGGGCGACGAGACCATCGACGTGCTGCTGCCCGACGAGATCCGCCCGCAGCAGGAGATGACGCTGGTCATCACGCGCGCCGACGGCGTCCGCCAGGAGCTCAAGGTGCGCTCGCGCATCGACACGGCGATCGAGGTCGACTACTACAAGCACGGCGGCATCCTGCCCTACGTGCTGCGCGAGCTGATCGCCTCGGCGGGACCGGCCAAGTCCAAGGCCGCCTGAAGTCTGGGGTCAGTGTCGTAATTCGGTGATTCTTCGAATTACGACACTGACCCCGAATTCCTAGCTCTCGCGCGATGCAGGCCGCGCGGCGTCGTGCGGCACGCGCCCGGTCTCGATGATGGTCTTCATGCGCAGCAGGTCGGAGTCCATCTCGCTTTTCGGGTCGGCGCCGAACAGCGCGGCCACCGCGTGGCCGAAGGCGCCGCCGGGCGGCACATAGCACAGCCGGATGGTGATGCGGCTGCCGCCGTGGCGGTTCGCCTCGAAGCGCACCCAGCCTTCGTGCTTCACCGACGATTCGCGGGTCGAGCGCCACTTGATAAGCTCGTTCGGCACGATCTCCTCGAGTCGCGCGTTCCACTGCACCGGCACGCCGGCCGGCCCCGCCACCACCCAGTGCGAGGTGTCCTCGTGCACCTGCACTTCGCGCACGTTGCGCATGAAGCGCGGAAAGTTCTGGTAGTCGGTCCAGAAGGCGAACACCTCCTCGACCGGCGCATCTACGTTGATGGTTTTCTGCACCACGATGCCGTCGGCAGGGTCGGCGATGCCCAGCAACAGCGACAGCTTCTTGTTCGTTGCCGCCCGCGCCACGAGCGTGCCGCCGGCGAGAGCGAGCAGCGCGCAGGCGCCCGTGCCGCGCACGCGGTAGGCCGTGGCCATGAGGCTCGCGCCGAAGGAGCCGACCGCCAGGCGCGCCGCCGGCGACCAGTTTTCCTGCATCAGCTCGAAGCGGCTGCCGGGGGCCGGCTGGCCACCCTGCAGCGCCGAGACGCCCGCGCCGTCCTCGTGCACGCTCAGGCGATCGCTCACCGCGCGCACGCCCGGCACGCGGCGAACGTGGCGCAGCAGCGGACGCACTTCGTCCGCCAGGATCGGGCCGGACAGCGTGACGTGCCCGCCCTCGGCGGCCACCTCCACCGCGTGCGAGTGCGAAACGAAGCGCCCGAGCTCGGCCCTCACCCGCTCCACCAGCACGTCATCGCCAACTGACTCGTGGTCGAAAAGCTTGCGCGTGCTCATCCATACGCCCTTCGCCCGGTGGACGGTGTCGCGCGCGGTCACCTTTCCGGCTTCGTTCAGCACCCGGCTCGCGTGCACCGCCTTGTCGCGCGTGCGCGCGCGCCGGCGGCGGCCCTGCTGCGGATCCAGAAAGTACATCGCGAGCGCACCGAG
>DATACE010000017.1:0-4337 GCA_036259215.1 Burkholderiales bacterium
GTACAGGATGGTCGGCACCGACGACGCGAAGGTCGACAGGTAGGCGCCGAGGTTGGCCGTGGTCTTGACGCGCATCGCCAGGAAGTGGCCTTGCGCATCCATCGCCATTTCGGCGTTCGTGACGTGGTCCCGGCCGTGCGCGTCGGAAAGGAACGCCTCCGAGCGGTCCGAGGTCCACTTCACCGGGCGGTTGAGCCGCTTCGACGCCCAGGTAACCACCACGTCCTCGGCGTACAGGTAGATCTTGGAGCCGAAGCCACCGCCCACGTCGGGGGCGACCACGCGCACCTTGTGCTCGGGCAGGCCGAGCACGAACGCCGTCATGAGCAGGCGCTCGACGTGCGGGTTCTGGCTCGCCACGTACAGCGTGTAGGCATCATCCGCGCGGCTGTAGGCGCCGATGGCCGCGCGCGGCTCGATCGCATTGGGAATCAGCCGGTTGTTGATGAACTCGAGCTTGGTGACGTGCGCCGCTTTGGCGAAGGCTTCGTCCACCCTGGCTTTTTCCCCGATCGACCACACGTAGCAGACGTTGTCGGGCGCGATGTCATGGATCGGCTTGCTCGACGACGCCTTTGCCGGATCGACCACGGCGGGCAATACCTCGTAGTCCACCTCCACCTTCTCGGCGGCGTCCTTCGCCTGGTCGAGCGTCGCGGCGACGACCACGGCGACCTGGTCGCCGACATGGCGCACCTTGCCTTCCGCGAGGCAGGGATGCGCCGGCTCCTTCATCGGCTGGCCTTTCACATCGGTAATCAGCCAGCCGCAGGGCAGGCCGCCGACCTTTGCGTCCGCCAGGTCGGCGCCCGTGTAGATGCCCAGCACCCCCGGAGACGCCTTGGCTTTATCGGTCTTTATGGACTTAATGCTCGCGTGGGCGTGCGGCGAGCGCACGAACGCGGCATAAGCCTGGTTGGGCAGCGAGACGTCGTCGGTGTACTGGCCGGCGCCGGTGAGGAAGCGGTAGTCCTCCTTGCGCGCGACGCGCGCGCCGATCAGCGGGGCGTTCATGGCTTTCCAGCCATCGCACGCGCGCCGGCCATGATGCTTTTCACGATGTTGTGGTAGCCGGTGCAGCGGCACAGGTTTCCTTCGAGGCTCTCGCGCACCTCATGCTCGCTCGGGCTCGGGTTGCCCTTCGCGAAGTCGAGCGCGTTCATCACCATGCCGGGAGTGCAGAAGCCGCACTGCAGGCCGTGGTTGTCCTTGAACGCCTGCTGCATCGGGTGCAGCGTGCCGTCGGCCTGCGCTACGCCTTCGATGGTGAGGATGTCCGCGCCTTCGGCCTGCATGGCGACGATCGAGCAGCTCTTGATCGCTTTTCCGTTCATGTGCACGGTGCAAGCGCCGCACTGCGCGGTGTCGCAGCCGACGTGCGTGCCGGTCAGGCGCAGGTTCTCCCGGATGAAGCTCACGAGGAGGGTGCGCGCTTCCACTTCTGCGGAAACGGGCTTGCCATTGACTTTCATGGATACCTTGACCGACATGCGGATCTCCCGGGAAGTGCCTTCTCGAAGGACAGCCATCCTAGCCAAGCGCGCCGGGCGCGGCAATGTTGCGCTGCGAAAGCGTATGATTTTGAGCGATGCGGCTGCTCATCGTCGAAGACGACGCCTCCCTGGCTTCCGGCTTGCGGCGCATGCTGGAAGCGGAGGGCCACGCCGTGGACGTCACCGCCCGCGGCGAGGACGCCGTGTTCGCCGCCTCCCAGGAGCGCTTCGATCTGGTGATCCTCGACATCGGTCTGCCGCGCATGGATGGCTTCGAGGTGCTGCGGCGGCTGCGCGCCGCGGCGCCGGCCGGCGGCGGCCCGACGCCGGTGCTGGTGCTCACGGCGCGCGACGCGGTCGAGGACCGGGTGCGCGGCCTGGACCTGGGCGCCGACGATTACATGGTCAAGCCGTTCGCGCTGCCGGAGCTCACCGCGCGGGTGCGCGCGCTCCTGCGCCGCTCGCAGTCCCACGCCGGGCCGCGCATCGTGCACGGCCCGCTCGCCCTCGACACGGTCGCGCGGCGCGCGTTCCTGCGCGGCGAGCCGCTCGAGCTCGCGGCCCGCGAGTGGGCGGTGCTCGAGGTGCTGCTCGCCAAGGTGGAGAAGATCGTCTCGAAGGAGGCGATCATCCAGGCGGTGGCAGGGTGGGGCGACGAGCTGTCGCCCAACGCGATCGAGGTGTATGTGTCGCGCCTTCGCTCGAAGCTCGAGCCCGCCGGCATCCGCATCCGCACCGTGCGGGGCTTCGGCTACATGCTGGAAGAATTCCGGGGGGCGTGAGCATGGCGCGCAGCCTCCGCGCGCATCTGCTGCGCATGCTGCTGCTGCCCATGGCCGCCCTGCTCGCGCTGGGCGCGGTCGTGGCGTATTTCCCGTCGATCGAGCCGGCCACCGAGGCGTACGACCAGAAGCTGCTCGATATCGGCATCGTCCTCGGTAGCCACGTGCGCGTAACGCCCAGCGAATACCGCTTCGAGCTGCCCGCGGCGGTCGAGGAAGTGCTGCGCGCCGACCGCTTCGATGAGGTTTACTACCGCGTCATCAGCCCCGGCGGGCTGGAGATCGCCGGCGATTCGGCGTTGCCCGTTTCGCCCAGCGACGCGCCGGCCTACGATGCGCTCTACAACGGCGAGCCGGTGCGCGTCGTTTCGGTGCAGACGCCCTGCGGGCGCTCCACGTGCAACGTGCTGGTGGCCGAGACCACGGTCAAGCGCTCGCGCATGATGCGCGAGATCCTGCTGTCCAGCCTGTTCCCGGAAATGCTGATTGCCCTCGCCACCGTGGTGATCGTGTGGTTCGGCGTGAAGCGCGGCCTGTGGCCGCTCGCGCGTCTCTCCGAGGAGATCAAGGCGCGCTCGCCGAGCGACCTGCGGCCGATCGACGTCGCGGCGGCGCCCGAGGAAACCCGGCCGCTGCTTGCCGCGCTGAACGGACTGCTCGGCGAAGTGGCCGGCGCGGCGCAGAACCAGCATCGCTTCCTCGCCAACGCCGCTCATCAGCTGCGCACGCCGCTGGCCGGCCTGCGAGCGCACACCGAGCTCGCGCTGGCGCAGCCCATGCCGCCCGAATGCCGCGCGCGTCTGGAGCAGGTGCACCAGGCCACCATCCGCACCGCGCGCCTCGCGAACCAGCTGCTCGCGCTGGCACGCGCCGAGCCCGGTGGCGGGGTGCGCCCGGCCGACGAGATCAATTTGAAGAGCGTGGTGGAAACCGAGGCGGACGCCTGGGTGCACCAGGCGCTGGCACGCGACATTGACCTGGGCTTCGAGCTCGCGGCCGCGCCGGTGCACGGCGACGCCTTTCTGCTGCGCGAGGCGATGACCAACCTCGTGCACAACGCGATCGAATACTCGCAGCGCGGCGGCCGGGTGACGGTGCGCACGGGGCGCAGCGGCCGCCATTCGTTCGTCGAGGTGGAAGACGACGGCCCGGGCATCCCGCCGCAGGAGCGCGAGCGGGTCCTCGAGCGCTTCTACCGCGTGCCGGGCACTCCCGGGACCGGCAGCGGCCTGGGCCTCGCCATCGTGCGCGAAATCGCCGCCGGGCACGGCGCCCGCGTTTGCCTGCATGACAATGGAAACCGGGGCTGCAGAGTGGCGCTAGAATTCCCCCATGGATAGCGTCGACATCGAGGTATTGCGCACCGCGGAAGCCTGGCGCGCCGCAGGCCGGCGGGTGGCGCTGGGCACCATCGTGAAGACCTGGGGTTCGGCGCCCCGCCCGGTCGGTGCGATGGTGGCGATCCGCGACGACGGCCAGGTGGTGGGCTCGGTTTCGGGCGGCTGCGTGGAAGACGATCTGATCGAGAAAATAAAGGATCGGTCGATCGCCGCAGAAAAGCCGGAGCTGGTCACCTACGGCGTGACGAACGAGGAGGCAACGCGTTGGGGCCTGCCCTGCGGCGGCACGCTGCAGCTCGTGATGGAGCCGATTACCGGCGACAGCCGGGTCCCCGAGCTGCTGCAGCGCATTTCCAGCCAGCAGCTGGTGAAGCGGCGCCTCGACATGCAAAGCGGCCGCGCCACACTGGAGCCAGGGCGCTGGCAGGACCTGCTGGAGTTCGACGGGCGCGTGCTCAGCACGGTGCATGGACCGCGCTGGCGGCTGGTGCTGATCGGCGGCGGCCAGCTCACGCGCTACCTGGCGGAGATGGCGCGCATGCTCGACTACCAGGTTCTGGTGGTCGACCCGCGGGAAGAATATGCGGCCGGCTGGGACCTCGCCGGCATGCCGCGGTCGAGCGGCACGCCGGCGAGGTCCCAGCCCGCCGCATATTCTTCCCGCGGGTCGACCACCAGAACCTGGTAGTCGAGCATGCGCGCCATCTCCGCCAGGTAGCGCG
>DATACE010000018.1:0-3001 GCA_036259215.1 Burkholderiales bacterium
GTCGAGCCAGGCCTGGCCGGACACCGCCTTGCCGTCCAGCTTGCCCGCCACCTGCAGGTGCGGCCGGCTGTAGTAGCAGCTCGCCTCGTGCGGCCGGTGGCCCTTGCGGCTGAAGCCGCGCTCGCCTTGCAGCACGATCGCATCGGCCAGCAAGGAAAGCTCGAAGCGGAAATCGCGCGCCGCGATGCGCGCCTCGTAGCGGCTGCCCTCCAGCGCCAGGCTCCAATCGTTGAGCGTGACGCCGGTACGCCCGGTTTCGGCCTGCGCCAGGCCGAAGCCGGCGCGCGCGGCGCGCTCGTCGTGTAGCAGGCGGCCGCGCCCGGGATCGGACAACGCGGCATGCGCGAACAGGATCTGCCGCGGGTTGAAGCGGCTCGGGTTGGCGCTTTGCTCCTCGGGCCGCGCGCGAAAGAAGGTGATCTGGAAGCCCAGCGGGCCGTCCAGCCAGCCGGTGACGTACCACCACTCGATGCGATAGTCCGGGTGCGCGCCATGGTCGCGCGGGAACGAGAACCGGTAGGCGGGGCTCACCTGCGGATAGTCGACCTTCGCGGCCTGCGCGGGCGCCATCCCGAGGAGCGGAACGGCCTTGAGGAAATCGCGCCGTCTCACCAGTCCTCGCGCACGGCGCGCACCGGCCCCATGCCCATCGCCTCGCGGCCCGACACGATCGCCGTGAGCACGGCCAGGCCGACGAGCACGGCGGTGAGCGCAAGCAGGAAAAGGTACGGCGGATGCAGCTCCATGCTCCAGCCGAACGACTGCCGGTTCACCACGTACACCAGGATGAGGCTGATGGCCGCGCCGAGCGCGAGACCGGCGAGCGCCCCGAGCAGCGCGAGCAGCCCGCCTTCGGCGGCGAGCATCGCGCGCACCTGCCCGCGCGTCACGCCCAGGTGGCGCAGCACGCCGAACTCGCGCCGCCGGGCGATGACGATGGCGCCGAGGCTGGACGACAAGCCGAACAGCCCGACCAGCACCGCCACCGCCTCCAGCGCATAGGTGACCGCGAAGCTGCGGTCGAAGATCTGCAGCGACAGCTCGCGGATTTCGGTGGGCGCTGCAATATCGAGCTCGGCGCCGCCGGGGAGCGCGCGCAGGGCCTGCATGGCCTGCGCCGGCGTGACGCCGGGCTTGAGCCACGCCGCGCCGTCGTTCACGCGCCGGTCGCCCGTCAGCGCCACGTAGTCGGCGCGCTCCATCAGCACCGCGCCGTGCTGGCGCGCGTAGTCCCGGAACACGCCGGCCACCACGACCGGGACGGCGCGGCCCTCCAGCGGCAGCTCGATGCGCTGCGAAGGCGCAAAGCCATACAGGTCGACCACCGCCTCGCTTACCCACACCGGCGGCGGATCGCCCGGGCGGCGCTGGTAGCGCTCTCCCGTCAGCGGGAAAGCGTGCTCCGCGCGCTCGCGCGCCAGCAACGAAAGCGGCGGGCGCGCCGGGTCGAGGAGAAGGCGTCCGGTACGCAGGAAGTCCACGCGCTCGATCTGCGGCAACGCTCGCACGCGCTCCTCGAATCGCGGCTCGAGCCATCCGGTGTCGCCGGCGTGGGTGCTGCGAAAGTAAAGCTCCGCCGGCAGCACCGCGTCGAGCCACTCGTCCACCGATTCTCGGAACGACGCCACCATGATCGCCATGGCGGCCATAAGCGAGAAGCTTGCCACGATCGCCGCCAGGCTGACTGCGCCCTGGCCGGGGGCGCCGCGCAGCTGGGAAACGGCGAGCGCCCAGGGGATGTGGCGCGTCACCGGCAGCGCTGCGAAAGCCCACTGCGACACGCGCGGCATGAGCGCGATGGCGCCCACCAGCAGGCAGCCGATCGCCGCGTAGCCGAATAGCGGCAGCCCGCGCACGGGACCGAGCTGCGACAGCACGGCGCCCGCGGCGAGGAATGCGAGGCCCGGCCAGACGCGCGAGACGCGCCCGAACATGTGCTGCTCGTCGCCCGCCTTCAGCGCGCGCGCCGCCGGCGTGCGCGCCGCATCTCGCGCCGGCAGCCAGGCGCCGGCGAGCGCCACCAGCATCCCCGCCAGCGCATGCAGCAAGGCCGCGGCCCAGGTGAAGCCCAGCTCGGGCGTGGCGGCGCGCAGCTGCCCGGTGCCGAAGTCGGCCCCGGCATAGCGCACCGCCACCGAAGCGAGGAAGTACCCGAGCGCTATGCCCAGCACGCCGCCTAGCGCGCCCAGCGCGCCGGCCTCCAGCAGGATGAGCCGCGCGAGTCCTGCTGCGGGAAGGCCCAGCACGCGAAGCAGCGCGTGCTCGGCGCGGCGGCGTGCCATCTCGAGCGCCTGCGCGGAGAACACCAGGAACCCGCCGGTGAACAGCGCGACGAGGGCGAGCACGTTGAGATTCACCCGGTAAGCGCGCGAGGGGTAGCCGCTCGCCTGCTCGAGCACCTGCACCGGCGCCACGTGCACTCCGGGCGGCAGCAGGGGCTCGATAGCCGCGAGCACCGCGTCGCGCGACGCGCCGCTTTCCAGCCGGATGTCCAGCCGGTTCAGCTCCCCCAGGCGACCGAGACGCCATTGCGCGGTGGCGATGTCGGTAAGCGCGGAGACGCCCTTCAGGTCCGCGGTGCCTTCCACCTGCAGGTCCACGGTGCGCTCGCCCACCACCAGGCGCAGCGTCTCTCCGGCGAGCTCCCTAGCGAGCGGCGACAGCAGCACCCGGTCCGGCGCCAGCAGCTCGGGCTTGCCCAGGCGCAAGGCGTCCAGGCCGATCACGCGCACCGTACGTTCGCTGCCGGCGATGCCGGCCTCCAGCTCCAGGCCGGGATTCACCCACGCCACGCCCGGCAGGCGGGCGATGCGCGGATAGAGCGATTCGGCAAAGCCGGCCCGCCCCCCGCGCACCTGCAAGTCCGCTTCGCCGGCCAGCGCGCGCACCGCCGCGGCGAGGTCTTCTACCGCGGCCCGGTTGACGAGGTAAACGCCGTAGCCCAGCGCCACGCCGAGCGCGATCCCGGCAACCGAGAGCAGCGCCCGGCCGCGCGGCCGGC
>DATACE010000019.1:0-5397 GCA_036259215.1 Burkholderiales bacterium
GCGGGCGAGCACCTCGCCCACCTGCACCTGTTGGCCGTCGCGCACCGCGATCACCGCGCCCACGGGAAAGCTGATGTTCACCGCGTGGTCGGTGCCGGCGATCCTCACTTCGTCGCCCGCGTCGTTCACCAGCTTCACCGATGGACGCTGGCCCTTCGCCGCGGCGCACCACCGCCGCGGCAAAGGGCCAGCGTCCATCGGTGAAGCTCGTGAACGACGCGGGCGACGAGGTGAGGATCGCCGGCACCGACCACGCGGTGAACATCAGCTTCCCCGTGGGCGCGGTGATCGCGGTGCGCGACGGCCAGCAGGTGCAGGTGGGCGAGGTGCTCGCCCGCATCCCGCAGGAAGTCTCCAAGACCCGCGACATCACGGGCGGTCTGCCTCGGGTAGCGGAGCTCTTCGAAGCGCGCTCGCCGAAAGACGCGGGCATGCTCGCGGAGGTCACCGGCACGGTGAGCTTCGGCAAGGACACCAAGGGCAAGCAGCGCCTGGTGATCACCGACCTCGACGGCGTGGAGCACGAGTACCTCATCGCCAAGGACAAGCACCTGCTGGTGCACGACGGGCAGGTGGTGAACAAGGGCGAGATGATCGTCGACGGCCCGGTGGATCCGCACGATCTCCTGCGCCTGCTCGGCATCGAGGAGCTCGCGCGCTACATCATCGACGAGGTGCAGGACGTCTACCGCCTGCAGGGCGTGAAGATCAACGACAAGCACATCGAGGTGATCGTGCGGCAGATGCTGCGCCGCGTGGAGATCGACGAGCCGGGCGACACGCCGTTCATCCAAGGCGAGCAGGTCGAGCGCGCCGAGGTGCTCGAGGAGAACGAGAAGGCGGAGCGCGAAGGCAAGAAGCCCTCGACCTACCGCAACATGCTCCTGGGCATCACCAAGGCCTCGCTGTCCACGGATTCGTTCATCTCGGCGGCGTCCTTCCAGGAGACCACCCGCGTGCTGACCGAAGCGGCGATCATGGGCAAGCGCGACGAGCTGCGCGGACTCAAGGAGAACGTGATCGTCGGGCGTCTCATCCCGGCGGGAACCGGCCTTGCGTACCACAACATCCGCAAGGCGCAGGCGGCCGAGCCGGTGCTGGCCGAGCTTCCGGCGGCGCTGCCGGCCGAGCCCGCTCCGGCCACCGAGCAGGCCGCGACCGCCAACGGCGGTTAAGCCGGCGGCAGCGAATCAGGGGGCGCCGCGAGGCGCCCCTTTTTTTTGGAGAGCCGCATGATCGTCAAGCAGATCTGGACCGCAAATTCGTACCGCAACTTCAACTACCTGATCGCCTGCGGCGAGACCGGCGAGGCGCTTGCGATCGACCCGCTCGACCACGAGAAATGCCTACGGGCGGCGCAGGAAGCGGGCTGGACGATCACGCAGATCGTCAACACCCACGAGCATGGCGACCATATCGGCGGCAACGGGCCGCTGGCCGCCAGGACCGGCGCCAAGATCCTGGCGCACGAGAACGCCAGGGACCGGATCGCCAACATGGCGCGGGGGCTGCGCGCGGGCGACGTGATCAAGGTGGGCAGGACGGTCGAGCTCGAAGCGATGGACACCCCGGGCCACACCATGAGCCATGTGTGCCTGCGCTCGCACACCGACCAGCCGGCGCTTTTCAGCGGCGACACGCTGTTCAACGCCGGCGCCGGCAACTGCCACAACGGCGGGCATCCGGCCGAGCTCTACAAGACCTTTGCCGAGCAGCTGGCGAAGCTTCCCGGCAGCACCCTCATCTACCCCGGCCACGACTACATCGAGAACAACCTGCGCTTCACGCTGAACCGCGAGCCCGACAACCGGCGCGCGCAGCAGATGCTCGACAAGCTCGCGGGCCAGGACCCGAGCAAAGCCTACGTCTCGACCCTCGACGTCGAGCGCGAAGTGAACACCTTCTTTCGCCTGACCAGCCCCAGCGTCATCGCGCGGCTGCGCGAGGCCTTCCCCGACCTGCCCGAAAAGCCCGATCCCCAGACCGTGTTTCTGAAGCTGCGGGAGCTGCGCAACAAGTGGTGACCCCTTTTTCGGTTAGCGCCGGCCCACCAGCGACAGGAACTCCTCGCGGGTAGCGAGGTGCTCGCGGAACACGCCGAGCACCGACGAGGTCACCATGGTCGAGTTCTGCTTCTCCACCCCGCGCATCATCATGCACAGGTGGCGGGCTTCGATCATCACGCCCACGCCCTTGGCGCCGACCGATTCCATCACCTGCTGCGAGATCTGCTCGGTCAGGCGCTCCTGCAGCTGCAGGCGGCGGGCGTACATGTCGACCAGGCGCGCGAGCTTGCTCACGCCGAAGACCTTGCCATCCGGGATGTAGCCGATGTGGCAGCGGCCGAAGAAGGGCAGCATGTGGTGCTCGCACAGGCTGTAGAGCTCGATGTCCTTCACGATCACCATGCTGCTGGTGGTCTGGGTGAACAGCGCCTGGTTGATCACCTGCTCCAGGCTGAGGCGCGTGCCGTGCGTGAGGAAAGCGAGCGCCTGCGCCACGCGCTGCGGCGTCTTGAGCAGGCCCTCGCGCTGTGGGTCCTCGCCCAGCTCCACGAGCAGCTGCCGCACCAGCGCCTCGATCTTCGGAAGGTCGGGTTCCATCGGCCTATTTTGCCCCGACTTTCTCAGGCACGCCGATTGCTCCCTTCCGGTAGGTCCGTACGTGGCTTGGAGGCCATATGGAGAAGTTGCAGCAGTGGCGCCGGAAACAGGAAGGCAAGCTTGGCTACATCCTCCTGTGGGCACTTGGCGTGCCGATCCCGGTGCTTTTCGTGATCTTCCTGTTGCGCGGCTGCAACTGAGGCCCGGCAGGTACCTTTCCTTTCTGAAGGAGGCATCATGACGAAGTTGTTCGTGGCAATTGGCATCGCGGCGGCGTCGATCCTGGGGATTACCGGCTGCGGCAGCACCGGCGAGACCGTCGGCACGATCGGCGGTGCGGCGGTCGGCGGCGCGGTCGGCTCGGAAGTGACCGGCGGGAGCACCGTCGGCACGGTCGGCGGCGCGGCGGCCGGCGGTTATATCGGCCACCAGATCGGCGAGCGCTACGAGGAGCGCAACCGGCGCTAGCCGGCTCCGCTCGAAAAAGGGCGCCCTTGGGCGCCCTTTTTTATTGCGCCTCTATAATCCGGCGCATGGGAACCATGGACGAGCTGGAAGTGGCGGCGGCGCGCATCGACCTGGCGGCGGCTTTCCGCCTCGCCGTGCGCATGGACCTGCACGAAGGGGTCTGCAATCACTTCAGCCTGATGCTGCCCGACGGCAGGCGATTCCTGCTGAACCGTTACGGCTTGCACTGGAGCGAGGTCACGGCCTCCAACCTGCTCGCGCTGGATGCCCAGGGCAACGTCCTGGAGGGCGAGGGCGAGTTCGAGAAGACCGCCTTTTACATCCACTCGCGCATCCATCTCGCCCATCCGCGCGCGGCGTGCGTGCTCCACACGCACATGCCTTACGCCACTGCCCTCACCCTGCTGGAGAACGGCCGGCTGGAGATGGCCGAGCAGAATGCGCTGCGCTTTTACGACGACATCGCCTACGACGACACCTACAACGGGCTGGTCGTGGACAACGCGGAAGGCGACCGCCTGGCGCGCGTGCTGGGCGACAAGCGCGTGCTGTTCCTCGCGAGCCACGGCGTCATCGTAGTGGGGCCCTCGGTCGCCGAGGCGTTCGACCTGATGTACTACCTCGAGCGCGCATGCCGGCTGCAGGTGCTGGCCCGTTCCGTGGGAGGCAAGCTGCGCAAGGTGAGGGAGGAGGTGGTGCGCGACACCTGCCGCATGATCCTCGCCGACACCCCCAAGTACGCCGGCGCGCATTTCGCCGCGCTCAAGCGCATCCTCGAGCGCGAGGAGCCGGATTATTCTCGCTGAGCTGGTGCAGGTTCGCCCGGCGCAGCCGGACGATATCGCGGCGGTGCACGCCATCTACGCGCATCACGTGCTGCAGGGCCTGGCGTCGTTCGAGGAGGAGCCGCCGACGGCTGCCGAGGTGCGGCGCCGCTACGACGAGGTGGTGGCGCGCAAGCTCCCCTACCTGGTCGCCGATTTCGGCGGCACGGTCGCCGGTTACGGCTACTGCGCGCCCTACCGCACGCGCTCGGCCTACCGCTACGCCCTCGAAGATTCGATCTACGTGCGCCCGGATGCGCAGGGCCGCGGCGTGGGCAGCGCGCTGCTCGCGGCGCTTATCCGCCAATGCGAGGCGCTCGGCTACCGGCAGCTCATCGCGGTGATCGGCGATAGCGCCCACACGGCCTCGATCGGGCTGCACGAGGCGCAGGGATTCCTGCGCGTGGGCACGCTGCGCTCGGTGGGCTTCAAGCTCGGCCGCTGGGTCGACAGCGTCATCATGCAGCGCCCCCTGGGCAGGGGCGACGCCACCAAGCCCATTTAAGGGATCAGAACAATTTTTCCTTTGACCTGGCGCGCGGCCATGAGCTTCAGCGCATCGGCGGCGCGTGCGAGCGGCAGGGTCTGCGACACATGCGGGCGCAGCTTGCCTTCGGCGTACCAGCGGCCGAGCTGGCGCACGCCCTCGGCGAACGCCCGGGGCTCGCGCCGTGCGAAGTCGCCCCAGAAGACGCCGACCAGCGAGGCGCCCTTGAGCAGCGGCAGGTTGAGCGGCAGCTTCGGGATCTCGCCGGCGGCGAAGCCCACCACCAGCAGGCGCCCGCGCCAGGCGAGCGAGCGGAACGCCGGCTCGCTGAAGGCGCCGCCGACCGGGTCGTACACCACGTCCACGCCGCGCCCGTCGGTGAGCGCCTTGATGCGTTCGCGCAGGTCCTCGGCGGCGTAGTCGATCCCTTCGTCGGCGCCGTGCTCGCGGCACACCGCCAGCTTGTCGGGGCTCGAGGCGCAGGCGATGACGCGCGCCCCCAGCGCTTTGCCTATCTCGACCGCCGCGAGGCCGACGCCGCCGGCGGCCCCCAGCACCAGCAGCGTCTCGCCGGCCTGCAGGGCGCCGCGGTCGCGCAGCGCGTGGTCCGAGGTCGCATAGGTGAGCAGGAACGCGGCGGCGCTCGCAAAGTCCATCCCGTCGGGAATCGGAAGCAGGCGCCCGACCTCGGTCTTCGCCTCCTCGGCGAAGGCGCCGTAGGTGGTGAACGCGATCACCCGGTCGCCCGGCTTGAACGCGGTTACCCCGTCGCCCACCTCCTTCACCACCCCGGCGAGCTCGCTGCCCGGCGAGAACGGCAGCGGGGGCTTGAACTGGTACTTGTTCTGGATGATGAGCACGTCCGGGAAGTTGACGCTCGCCGCCTTCACCGTGACCACCACCTCGCCGGGCCCGGGCCGCGCGGAGGGCAGCTCCTCGAGCGAGAGGGTCTCCGGCGGCCCGTACTGCTTGCAGAGAACGGCTTTCATCGCCATAGAATGCCATATGCCAACCC
>DATACE010000020.1:0-12676 GCA_036259215.1 Burkholderiales bacterium
CCGCGCTCGCTCGGCCCGCGCGCGCGTGCGGCCGGCGAAGATCCGCGCTGGAACTTCAGCCGCCCCGCCGCCGCGACCCGGAGACCATCTCGAACTCGTACAGGCGGCACTCCAGCGCGCCGTTGAAAAGCGGCGTGCGCCGCGAGGGCTGTAAGCGGATGAGCTTCGGCAGCCGCAGGTCGGCGGTGAAGAAGAAGCAGCGCCAGCCGGCGAAGTTGCGCTTAAGCGCGTCGCCCAGCCTGGGATAAAAGGCCGCCAGCTCGTCAGCGCTTCCCATGCGCTCGCCGTACGGCGGATTCGCCACCATCACGCCCGAGGGCGCGGGCGCGGCGCGCTCCAGGATGTCGCTGCGCTCGAGCTGCACCCAGCGCTCGATGCCCGCTTCCGCGAGGTTGCGGCGGGCGGCATTGAGCGCCTTGGGATCCGTGTCGCTGCCAAAAAGGTGCAGGTCGGGCTGCTTCCGGCCTTCCTCCCTTCGCACCTTCGCCCATGAGGCGGCGTCGAAGATCGCGAGCTTTTCGAAGCCGAAGCTGCGCCGCGCGCCGGGCGCCCGCCCGCGCGCCATCGCCGCCGCCTCGACCAGCAAGGTGGCGCCGCCGCACATCGGGTCGAGCAGCGGCGCGTCGGGCTGCCAGCCGGTGAGCATGATGATGCCGGCGGCGAGGTTCTCACGCAGCGGCGCGTCGGCGACCCCGTGGCGCCAGCCGCGCTTGAACAGCGGCTCGCCCGAAGTGTCCAGGTACAGCGTCGCGCGCGCCCCTTCCAAGAAGGCATGGATACGCACGTCGGGCGCGGCGCGGTCGACGTCGGGCCGGCGGCCCAGCTCGTCGCGGAAGCGGTCGCATACCGCATCCTTGATGCGCAGTGTGGCGAACTCCAGGCTCTTCAGCGGGCTTTTCTGCGCGCTCACGTTCACCCGCAGCGTGCGCTCCGCCTTGAAGTAGCGCTGCCAGTCGAGCGCCTTCACCGACGCGTAGATGTCCTGCTCGCTTTTGTAGTCGAAGGCGGCGATGCGCCACAGCACGCGCGAGGCGATGCGCGACCAGAAATTCACCCGGTAGCAGCTCGTCCAGTCGCCGGCGAACAGCACGCCGCCCGGGACGGCGCTCGGCTCCCGGCCGCCCAGCGAGGAGATCTCCTTCAGGAGGAGCGGCTCGAGCCCGCGCGGCGCGCTGGCGAAGAACGATTCAAAAGGGCTTGAGGACAACCAGCAGCACCGTGGCGATCAGCAGGACGACCGGAATTTCGTTGAACCAGCGCAGCCAGACGTGGCTGCGGCGGTTGCGGCCGGCGGCGAACCGGCGCAGCAGCGCGCCGCACCAGAGGTGATAGGCAATCAACACCGCTACCAGCGCCATCTTGGCGTGCAGCCAGCCCGTAGCGTTGCGAAACCAGCCCAGCCACAGCCACAGGCCGAAGCCGACCGCGAGCACCGCGCTGGGTGCCATGATGCCGCGGTAGAGCTTGCGCTCCATCAGCTTGAAGCGCTCCAGGGAGATTTCGTCCTGCGCCATCGCGTGGTAGACGAACAGGCGCGGCAGGTAGAAAAGCCCCGCGAACCAGGTGACCACGAAGATGAGGTGCAGCGCCTTGATCCAGAGCATGGGGCCTATGCGGCGAACCTCCTGCGCGCGAAGCGGATGGCGATGAGATAGCCGGCCGCAGCATAGCCCAGGAGCACCGCCAGATGCAGCGCGATGGCCTCGGGCGCGCGCCCGGCGATCAGCGGGCGCACCAGCTCCACCCCGTGATAGAGCGGCAGCGCCTGCGCCACCGCGAGCAGCGGCGCGGGCAGCCGCTCGGCGGGAAAGAACACGCCGGAAATCATCATCATCGGCGTCATGACCAGCGTCATGTAGAAACTGAAGAAATCCCAGCCGCGCGCGAGCACCGTCATGATAAGTCCCACCGCCGAGAAAGCCAGGCCGACCAGGAAGGCGACTGGCAGCGCGAGCAGCGCCAGCAGGGGCGCCTCGGCCAGGCCGAACACCAGCACCACGCCGAGGATGGTGGAGCCGGTAAGCCAGGCCTTGCTCGCCGACCACATGATCTCGCCGGCCACGATGTCGTCGATCACCAGCGGCGCGTACAGGATGGCGTCCCAGGTCTTCTGGCCGTGCATGCGCGAAAAGCCCGAGAACATGGATTCGAACGACGCCGTGAACATGGTGGCGGTGCACAGCTGCCCCGCCGCGAAGAACATGATGTACGACATGCCCTCGACCGAGGGCATGAGCGCGCCCAGCCCGTAACCCAGGCCGAACAGCATGATGAGCGGGTCGGCCAGGTTGGTGAGCACCGAGGCGGCGAACAGCTTGCGCCACACCAGCATGTTCCTGCGCCAGACCGAGATCCAGCGCATGTCAGTCGCGCAGGTCCCTGCCGGTCAGCTTGAGGAAGACGTCTTCCAGGCCGGCCTGCCGATGAAGATAGGACAGCCCGCGCTCCCCGGAAACGCTTCTGAGGACCGGCTCGGCATCCTCGGCATAGACGAAAACCGTGTCGCCCGCGCGCACGACGCGCGGGGCGAGCGCTCGGGCGCGCTCCATCCAGGTTTCGTAGCCGGCGCCGTGCACCTCCACCACCTGCGGCTCGATGTGCTCGGCAACCAGCGCGCGCGGCGAGCCCTGCGCGATGACGCGGCCGTGGTCCATGATGGCCAGGCGCTGACACAGCCGCTCGGCCTCTTCCATGAAATGCGTGGTCAGCACCAGCGTCTTGCCTTCCGCGGTCAGACGGCGCAGCCGCTCCCAGATGAGGTGGCGCGCCTGCGGGTCCAGACCCGTGGTCGGCTCGTCCATGAAGACGATCTGCGGGTCGTTGACCAGCGCCCGCGCCAGCGTCAGGCGGCGCTTCATGCCGCCCGAGAGCGTATTGATCTTGGCGTCGCCGCGGCGCTCGAGGCCGGCAAACTCGAGCAGCGAGGCAAGCCGCGAGCGCACCTCTTGCGCGCCCAGGCCGAAATAGCGGCCGAACACGAGCAGGTTCTCGGCGACGGTGAAATCGGGATCGAGGTTGTCGAACTGCGGTACCACGCCGACGCGCACGCGCGCCTCGCGCGCGCGGCGCGGCACCGGCTCGCCGAGCAGCCGGATCTCGCCCGCGTCGGGCTCGATCAGCCCGAGGCACAGCCTGAGCGTGGTGGTCTTGCCTGCGCCATTGGGGCCCAGCAGGCCGAAGCATTCCCCGGGTGCCACCGTCAGGTCGACGCCGCCCACCACCTCGCTCGCGCCGTAGGACTTGCGCAGCCCGCGCACCTCCAGCGCGTTCATCTCCAGTTCGACTGGACGAGGGTGCGCAGCACCTGCAGCTTGCGGTGGAAGAAGTGGTCGGCACCCGGCACCACGACCACGGCCAGGTCCTGTGGGCGCGCCCAGTCGAGCACCGCCGCGAGCGGCACCGTGTCGTCGTTCTCGCCGTGGATGACCAGCGTATCGGCGGGCACCTCCGGCACCGCCAGGCGCGTGACGCCGAGGCCGACGAGCACCATGCGCTCGGGCTTTACGCGCTGGGCGAGCTGCCCGACCACCGCCGCACCGAAGGAAAAGCCGGCAAGCACGACTTTGGATGGGCCGAAACGACTCGCGACGGCAGCGAGGTCTTCCAGCTCGCCGCGTCCTTCGGCGTGCTCGCCCTCGGTCTGGCCGACGCCGCGGAAGTTCGGCCGCCAGGCCTCATAGCCCAGGTCGACGAACGCCCGCGCCAGGGTCTGCACCACCTTGTTGTCGAGCGTACCGCCGAAGAGCGGATGCGGATGCGCGATCAGCGCATGCCCGCGCGCGGGACCGTCGGGCGCATCCACCGCGCACTCGATGCGGCCGGCGGGGCCGGCGACGAACTCGCGACGCGTGCTGGCGCGCATTACATCCGCAGGCGCTCGACCACGCGGCCGTGCTTGAGGTGCTCCTCGATGATCTCGTCTATGTCGGCCTGGTCCACGTAGGTGTACCAGACCGCATCCGGGTAAACGACCACGCAAGGCCCCTCTTCGCAGCGGTCCAGGCACCCGGCCTGGTTGACCCGGACCTTGCCGGGTCCGGACAGGCCCAGGTTCTTGACGCGTCCCTTGGCGTAGTCGCGCATCGCCGCCGCCCCCTTGTCCGCGCAGCACGCGCGGCCGCCGTCGCGCTGGTTGCAGCAGAAAAAAACGTGTCGCTCGTAGTAAGACATGAGGGCCGGGATTCTAAGGGTTCCGGAAGTTTCTAAGGCGTCAGGGGCCGCCGCGCGCCGAGGTAGGTCAAATACCCAAGCGCCGCGAAGGGCCATAGCGCGCTTACCAGCCTGGTTAGACCATTGAAGTTGAGGAAGTGCCCCTGCTGCCACACCTTCAGAGACGCCGTAAGGTATGGGTTCGGCGGCGCCAGGTTCACCAGCACCGTCGCCGCCATGATGAGCATGGCCGCGATGGCAAACTGCGCGACGCGCGGCAACGCCACGGCCGCAAGGGCGCAGAGCAGCCCGGCGGCGAGCCCGAGCTGCGCGCCGGGGGTAAGCCAGGCGAGCACGTTCTCGGCGCGCATCACGATCGCGAAGGCGATGGTCTTGACCGCCAGCGCCGCGAGCAGCAGGGTCACCAGCCGCGCTCGCACGCCGGCCTGCGTCGCGCTCAACGCCGAAAACAGCAGGCCGACTGCGGTCAGGTTCGCGGCACCGACCAGCGCCTCGATGAGGATGAAAAACCGCGGCTGCTGGCCTCGCGCCTGGCTCACGTCCAGGTAATCGCGCAGGTCGCCGGCGCCGAACAGCAGCATGCCGGGGTTAAGCTGCGTGAGCAGCCACAGCCCGACCAGCACCAGGCCGGCGTCGGCCGCCGTCCCGGGAAGGAACACCTGGCGCCGGAAATGGCCGATGGGCCCTTCCACGAGCAGCCGCGGGACGAAGCGCAGGGCAAGCGCCGCGCCGAGCGCGGCGCCGGCGAGGTTGCACAACACGTCCAGGTTGGAGGCGAAGCGGGCCGGAAGATAGCTTTGCAAGGCTTCCAGGCCGAGCGACAGCGCGAACGCCGCGCCGCTTGCCGCAGCGAACGCCGGGATGCCGCGCACGCGCGGGTGCAGCGCCGCCACCGCGAGGAAGCCGAACGGCACGTAGCCAAGCACGTTGGCTGCCACGTCGAAGCGCGTGACATAGCGCGGCCAGGGCGCGCTGAGGTAGGTGAAGGCCGACACGCCGGCATCGCGCCAGCCTTCCATGGGATAGAGCGTGGCGTACGCGGTCAGCACTGCATAGACGGCGAGCAGGATGCGCGCCAAGCTACTTCCTGAACAGCAGCGAGCCGAGCACCATGCCGAGGAAGGAGCAGGCCAGCCCGACCAGCTGCGGCGGAAGCAGCGCCTCCGGCGCGAGCAGCTCCATCGGCAGCCAGGAGCCCAGCCCTGCGGCGACCGCCACCAGCGCGCCGGAGGTCGTCGAGCGCCTCCAGTACAGGCCCAGCACCAGTGGGGCGAACGCCGACACCAGCGTCACCTTGTACGCGTTTTGCACCATCTGGTAGATGCTCGCCTCGCTCGCCAGTGCGAACACCATCACGCCCAGGCCGAAGATCACCAGCACCAGGCGCATCGTGAGCAGGAACTGCCGGTCGCTCATCGTCGGCGCGAAGGGCCGCAGCACGTTCTCGGTGAACAGGGTGGTGGGCGCGAGCAGCGCCCCCGAGGCCGAGGACATGATGGCCGAAAGCAGCGCGCCGAAAAAAATGACCTGCGCGAACAGCGGCGTATGGCCGGCGATGAGGTAAGGCAGGATCAGCTGGTTCTGGTTGCCTTCGCCGGCCAGCAGCGGCGCGACCATCTGCGGGTCGATGAGCAGCGCCGAGTACGCCAGGTAGATCGGTACGAATGCCATGCAGAAGTACAGCAGGCCGCCCAGCAGGGCGCCGCGCACGGCGGTGTCCGCATCCTTCGCCGCCGTGACGCGCTGGAACACGTCCTGCTGCGGAATGGAGCCGAGCGCGGCGGTGAGGAACGCCGCGACGAACGCCAGCGCATCGCGCAGCTCGAGCTTCGGCCAGAACTCGAACTTTCCGGCGGCCGATGCATGCGCCAGCACGCGCTCGAAGCCGCCCGCCGGGCCGCTGAGCAGGAAGGCGAGGTAGAGCAGGCCGGCGATGATCACCGCGCTCTGGAAGAAATCCGTGTACGCCACCGACCACATGCCGCCGAAGATCGTATAAAGCAGCACCACCCCGGCGCCCAGCACGATGCCCCATTCCAGCGAGATGGCGCCGCCCGACAGGGTATGGAACACCAGGCCGAGGGCCGTGAACTGCGCCGACGTCCAGCCGAGGTACGACAGCACGATGCACAGGCTGGTCGCCACCTCCACCGGCTTGTTGTAGCGCTGGCGGTAGAAATCGCCGATGGTCAGCAGGTTGAGCCTGTAGAAGGCGCGCGCGAAGAATAGCGCCACGATCACCAGGCAGAACGAGAAGCCGAACGGATCGGCGACGATGCCGCGCATGCCGTCGTTGAGGAAGGTGGCGGACACGCCCAGCACGGTTTCGGCGCCGAACCAGGTGGCGAACACGAGCGCCGTGCTCATGTACAGCGGCAGGCTGCGCCCCGCGACGACGTAGTCCTTGGCGTTGTGCACGCGCCGGGCGGCCCACAGGCCTATCGCGACCGTCACGAGCAGATAGAGGGCGACGAACGCGATCAGCATTGGGGCCGCATCATAGCCGCCGCGTCCGGCGCTGCCAAACGTGCTTGCGCGTCAGAGCGCCACGAAGGCGAACAGCACCAGGGCGATGCCGGCGACGAGCAGGAAGCCGACCAGGATGTCGTTGCGCCGCGCGTTTTCCTCGGCCAGCCGCTGCACCGCGTCGTGCAGGCGGCCGAGCCGGTCCTCGGCGAGCGCGCGGTGCGCGAGGCGCGGAAGCTGCGGCAGCGTGGCGGCCCAGAACGGGGCTTCCTGGCGCAGCGTGCGCACCAGGCCGCGCCAGCCGACCTGCTCCCGCATCCAGCGCTCGAGATACGGCTTGGCGGTCGCCCAGAGGTCAAGCTCGGGATCCAGCTCGCGCCCCAGACCCTCGATGTTGAGCAGCGTCTTTTGCAGCATCACCAGCTGCGGCTGGACCTGGACGTTGAAGCGGCGCGAGGTCTGGAAAAGGCGCAGCAGCAGCTTGCCGAAATAGATGTCCTTAAGCGGACGGGCGAAGATCGGCTCGCACACCGCCCGGATGGCGCCCTCGAAGGCATCGATGCGCGTCGCCGCCGGCACCCAGCCGGCGTCCAGGTGCGCCTGAGCGACGCGCCGGTAATCGCGGTTGAAGAACGCAAGGAAGTTCTGCGCCAGGTAGCTTTTGTCGGTCTCGGTAAGCGTGCCCATGATGCCGAAGTCGAGCGCGACATAGCGTCCGTCGTCGGCCACCAGGATGTTTCCCGGATGCATGTCGGCGTGGAAGAAGCCGTCGTGGAACACCTGGGTGAAGAAAATCTCGACCCCGGCGCGCGCCAGCGCGGGGATGTCGATGCCCTTTTCGCGCAGCGCCTCCACGTGGGATATCGGCGTGCCGCGCATGCGCTCCATGATCATCACGCGCTGCGAGCACAGGTCCCAGTACACCTGCGGCACCCGCAGCAGCGGCGAGCCTTCGAAATTGCGCCGCAGCTGGCTGGCGTTGGCCGCCTCGCGCATCAGGTCGAGCTCCTCGTCCAGGTGGCGCGCGAACTCCGCGACCACCTCGCGCGGACGCAGGCGCCGCCCATCGGCCCAGACCCGCTCGACCTGGCCGGCGGCGGTATCGAGCAGGGCGAGGTCGCGCGCGATGGCCGATTCCACGCCTGGGCGCAGGACCTTCACCGCCACCTCGCGGCCGTCTTTCAGCGTGGCGAGGTGCACCTGGGCGATGGACGCGCTCGCCACCGGCAGGCTGTCGAAGGCGGCGAACACGGCGGAGATCGGGCGTCCCAGGCCGCGCTCGATCTCGGCCACGGCCAACTCGGAGGCAAACGGCGGCACGCGGTCCTGCAGGCGCGCGAGCTGGTCGGCGATGTCCAGCGGCACCAGGTCGCGCCGCGTGGACAGCACCTGGCCGAACTTCACGTAGATCGGTCCGAGGGTCTCCAGCGCTTCGCGCAGGCGCAGGCCGCGCGGCTCGTGCGTGCGCCGCGCCAGCACGCGAAGCAGCCAGTTGCGCGAGTACTTCGGCACGAACTCGTGCAGGCCGAAGCGCAACCCGATGAGGAAGATGCGCAGCAGCCGCGCCAGCCTAGCCAAGGCGGCGGGTCCGCTTGTCCAGACGCGCCACGGCGTCGCGCAGCCGGGTCACCTGCTCGGAGAACTCGCGCAGCTCCCGCGTCGAAACCAGGAGGTGCTTTTCCTCCACCGCATAGTCGGCCAGGCCCTCGGCGAGGCGGCGCACGGCATCGGCCTGCCAGGCGGCAAACCCCCGGACGAGGCCGGCGAGCCGGTGGGCCGCCACGTCTCCTACCAGCTTCGACAGGTCCTCCTCCGCGTCCCAGCGCAGCCGGCGCATCAGCGCCATGACTTCGGAAGCGAGCCGCGGATCGCCTGCCGCCTCCACCGCGCGCATGAAATGCGCCTCGCCTTGCAGCAGCGCGGGTAGCGCGTCCCCGCGCAACGTCAACACGAGGGCTGGATCGTTCCCGCCTGCTTCCAGCGTGCCGCCGGGCAGGACGGTGAGGCGCAGGCGGGGAAGCGGCGGCGCGCGCAGCTCCACGGTCATGCCCGCGAACGGCGCAAGGCCGGCGCGCGCCACCGGGTCGGCGGCAAGCAGGCGGTTCAGGGCGAAAGAAAAAGGCCACCCGAGAGTGGCCTTCGCATCGGGGGTCAGAGCCCGGATCAATGCATTTGCTGAATGCCGGCGAGCAACCAGCCGCTCGAGCCGTCGACCGGCTTGGCGAGATGCCAGACCTCGGAAAAGGGCTGCGGCTCGCTGCCGGGCGCCTCGCGCACCTGCCCGGAAAAACGCACGCTCGCCCAGTGGTTGGCACCTTCGGTGGCCACCTCCACAAGCTGCGCCTCGAGGGCGACGACGTCGGTTTGCTGGCCGGCCTGCGCCCGCTCGCGGCTGAGCTCGGCGAACATTGCATCGGTGGTGAATTCGCGGATTTCCTCGAGGGAGCCGGCGTCGTTCGCCAGCTGCAGCTTGATGAAATTGGTCTTCGCGCCGCGCAGGAAGGCCTGCGCGTCGAAGTCGGCCGGCGCCGCCAGGCTGCGGGTCCCGCGCGCCTGCCCGGCGGGCGGCGCGGCGACCGTCTCGCTACCCAAGCCCGCGTACTGCATGCGCTGGGGCGCGGGCGCGCGCCGCTGCGCAAGCAGCCGGAACGCCATCACCGCGGCAAAGGCGAGCAGCCCGAACAGCAGGACCGCGGCGAGGCCTTGGCCCGAAAACAGGTACGCCAGGATTCCGCCGAGCGCAAGGCCGCCGAGGACCGGGCCCCACTTGCTGCCGGCAGCCGCCTGCTGCTGGGCCGGCTTCGCCGGCGTGGCCGCCGGCGGTGCTTTCTGCACGTTGCGCTGGATGCCGATATTGCGCCCGCCGCCGAAGCGGCGCGCCTCGGCTTCGGGCATCGCCAGTACTACGCCCAGGGCCAGCACGCAGAATCCCAATAGCCATTTCATGATGTCACCTATCCATTCCTGATTCGTTCGCTACAGCGGCCATCGTATCAAATCCGGTACCCGCGATGCAGCGCCACCACACCGGCCGCAAGGTTGAACACTTCGACGCGCGACAGGCCGGCCTGCTCCAGCATGCCGGCCAGGCTCGCCTGGTCTGGATGCATGCGGATCGACTCGGCCAGGTAGCGGTAAGGCGCCGCATCCCCGGCCACGCGTTGCCCCAGCCAGGGGAGCACCCTGAACGAGTAAACCTCGTAGGCGCGCTCCAGCGGCTTCCAGACTTTGGAAAATTCCAGCACGATCAGCCGGCCGCCGTACTTGAGCACCCGCGCCATTTCGGCCAGCGCGGCCTCCTTGCGCGTCATGTTGCGCAACCCGAACGCCACCGTGACGCAGTCGAAATAGCCCTCGGGAAAGGGCAGCCGCTCGGCGTCGCATTGCACCGCCGGCGCGAGCAGGCCGTGATCGGCGGCACGATCGCGCCCGCGCTGCAGCATGCTGCGGTTCACGTCGCTGAGCCACACCTCGCCTTGCGGGAGCACCTCGCGCCCCATGGCCAACGCGAGGTCGCCGCTTCCGGTGGCCACATCCAGGACTCGCTCTCCCGGCCGCGGGCGCGCCACGGAAACCGCGAAGGCTTTCCAGACCCGGTGCAGCCCGAGCGACATGAGGTCGTTCATGACATCGTAGCGCTCGGCGACGCGGTCGAATACCGCGCCCACCCGGCGCGCCTTCTCGACCTCCGGAACCTGCTCGTAACCGAAGTGGGTCTTATCGCTCAAAGTAAGCGGCTACTCTCGCGTCTTGCCGGCGGCGGCGAGCTTGGCGAGGTACTCGTTCCAGAGCGCTTGCTGGTTCTGGCCGAGCTCGTAGAGATAATCCCAGGAATAGATGCCGGTGCTGTGGCCGTCCGAGAACACCGGCTGGACGGCGTAGGAGCCTACCGGCTCCAGCGAGCGGATATCCACATCCCGCTTTCCCGCCTGCAGCACTTCCTGTCCCGGCCCGTGGCCGCGTACCTCGGCCGAGGGCGAGTACACGCGCAGCAGTTCGTAGGGCAGGCGGAAATCGCGGCCGTCGGAGAACGAAATCTCCATGACGCGCGACTTCTGGTGCAGCTTTATCTCGGTGGGAAAGCGCTCGCCCGGCATGGGAGCCGAATCATACTAGGCCGGCTCGTACGCCACCCGGTCGAAATCGGCGCCGCGCTCGACGAGCTCCGTCAGGCGCAGGCTCCTGGGCTTTTCTCCCTGAACCTCAAGCACCCGCCCGGGCTTGAAAGCGCCCATGGGCAGCACGAGGGTGGCCGGCGCCTGCGTGCTGGCGACGGCGGCGAGCGACAGCCCGAACAGCGAGCGCTCGGTCTCGTTCAGTCCCACGCCGCGCAGCGTGACGCCGCTCGGAACGCCCGGAAACCGCTTGATGCCGGCGCGCAGCTCGCCGTCGGCCGCGCAAAGCAGCCAGCGCACCTGGCCGACATGGAAGGCCTTGCCCTCGGCCGGACGCACCGCCACGAGCTGGCCGTGCGAGTAGCGCTTGCCGGCCGTGCCGGCCGGGCGCCTGATGCGCAGCTCGAGCGGGCTGTCGTCGTCGAGCAGCCAGGATTCGAGCATGAAGCCGTGCGCGTTGCTGTACTCCTCGTCGGGCGCGGTGCGAATGCGCCCCAGCGTCTCGAGCTCCAGGCGCTGCGTCTGGGTGAGCTTGGTGTGGTCGACCGCCCTCTGGGCGGCGCCGCCGGAGATGTAATGGTGGATGGCCGCCACTTCGGTGCATACCTGTGCGCGGCGCGCTGTGCTGCGCTCGGGCGCGGCCGGACGCATCTGGCACCATTGCCGGAAAAGGTAGACCAGAAGCTGCTCGCACGAGGGCTGCACGCAATCCTCGCCCAGCGCCAGCTTGGCGGGGGACTCGCCCTTGCGCAGCAGGCCGACGCGGTTGCGCAGGCTCTTCGCCAGCTTGCGGGTGTCGAGGAACCGCGGCTCGGCGGCCTTCAGGTCGCCGCGGCTGGGGCAGCGCTCGCCCGCCAGGTCCGCCACCAGCGGCAGCAGGCCCTTTTCCTCCAAGACCGGCGTGCTGGAGATCTCCAGCTTGACTGCCCAGCGCTCGAGCAGGAAGGCGACGAAGGTGATCTGGCGCTGCGCCAGCTCATGCGGGTTGCTCAACGCCATGAGCACCGCGCGCGCATAGGCGACGCGCGGCGAGGTGTCGTGGATGTCGCGGTTCAGGTAATCCTTGACCGCCTCTTCGGCGACCCCGAGCCGCTCGGCGTGCGCGTACGCCTGATGCAGCCCGCGCCAGTCGTCCGGCGAAAGCTCGCGGTAGGCGCGCTGGCAGTGGAACATTTTCAGGCCGATGTAGGCGCCCAGGCGCTGCGTGATGAGAGCCGCCTGCGCGCGCATGCCCGCGTCGCGCGCCAGCGCGGCTTCCAGGCAACGCAGATAGCCCAGGCGCATCTGCTCCCACAATTCGATGGTGTCGTCGAATGCCTTCTCTTCCGCCTCGGCCATCGGCAGCGGCCGGTTCATGAAGCGCTTGGCCTGCTCGATCTGGACGAAATTGACCGCTTCGCGCACCGTCTCCAGCACGCCCAGGCGGTTTGCGGCGGAGGTGGGAAAACCGTTGAACTCCTCCAGCTCGTCGAGCAGGTCTTGCTGCGCCGCGCCGACGTTGGCGAGCGGCAACTGCTCCAGCCAGGCCTTGCAGGAGGCGGCGTCGACGAATTGCGGCGCGGCGCTAGACGAAAGCTCGGGCAGCTTCATGGCTTTTCGGCTCCGAACACGTCACGGTAGCTTACATAAAAACTTGCGAACAGCGTCGGCAGCATGACCAGCAGCAAGGGAAACACGAGCGAGGCCACCGCAACCCCGAGCTCGGCGCCGCCGAACGCCCGCAGCGCAAGAAGCGCGGCGAGCGGCACGGCCATCATCATCGCGGCGACCGCCGCGCCGTAGGCGAGGAACGCGCGCCAGTTCATCAGGCAGGCGACGAAGCTGAAAAACAGCGCCTTGAGGGCGCCGGTGGCGTGCCAGGAAGCAAGCGGCGGCGCGAACCAGAACAGCATGAGCACGGGCGCATACGACAGCGCGAAAACTGC